>NZ_JANLOA010000120.1:0-346 GCF_025466035.1 Pseudomonas sp. 20P_3.2_Bac5
GGCGGTTTCCAGGTGTTCGTAGTTACCGCCAGTCACACCGGTGATGCTGTTGGTCAGCGGGGTGTTGGTGTTCAACACGTTGTTCGGTGCGATGAAATCGACCGACCCGCTGCTCGCGTTAACTGGGATGGTGATCGACTGACCGTTGGCGAGGGTAATGACCAGCGGGGCGCCGGTTACCGGGGCGGTGACGCTTGCGGTATAGGTGACGACGCCACCTTCAACCGCACTGGCAGTCGCCGTCAGTGTGACGGTCGAAGTGTCGATGCTGTCGGTGACCGCAGTCACGGCAGCAGTCGGGCTGACTTCCAAGTGTTCGAAATCACCACCGGTGGTGCCGGTGATA
>NZ_JANLOA010000054.1:0-344 GCF_025466035.1 Pseudomonas sp. 20P_3.2_Bac5
GTGCCGCTGATGCTGCTGACGCCGGTCAGGATCAGGCTGCCGGCATCGACCTTGTTCAGGCCGCCGGTGCCGCTGATGGCGCCGGCGTAATTGCCGCCGGCCACGGTCAGCACGCTGTTGTTTTCCAGGGCGATGGCGCCCTGCCCGCTGAGCAGGCCCACCGCGCTGCTGGCACCGACGCCGAGGGTGCCGGCGGTGCTGATGTCGATCGCCGGGGTGCCGGTGGTCGTGCTGCCCAACAGGTTGAGGCGGCCATTGTCGATGCGGTAGCTGCCGCTGAAATCGTTGTTGCCCGTCAGGTCGACGGTGCCGACGCCTTGCTTGATCAGGGTGCCGTTGCCGCT
>NZ_JANLOA010000139.1:0-341 GCF_025466035.1 Pseudomonas sp. 20P_3.2_Bac5
TTGTTGGAGCCTGGAGAGGCAGTCGCAGGCCTTGGTCAGATGATGAAGGCGTTGGCAGCCCGAGCGACGCGATATCGGAATAAGTTAGAAGGGCGATCAGGAACGTTATGGGAAAGCCGATATAAGTCCAGTGTGGTGCAGTCAGAGAGCTATCTGCTTGCCTGTTGCCGATACATTGAGCTAAATCCCGTGAGGGCTTGCATGGTGGATGATGCTGAAGACTATACATGGTCGAGCTACAGAGCCAGAGTTCAACTTCAACCAGGTTTTGATTGGCTGGATATTTCTGCCTGCTATTCCGCTTTGGGAGAAACTTCTGAAATACGAAAAGATCGGTATAT
>NZ_JANLOA010000089.1:0-327 GCF_025466035.1 Pseudomonas sp. 20P_3.2_Bac5
TACTGGCGACCACAGCTTCAGCGGCGACTTCCTGATCCAGGAAGGCGTGCTGCAAGTGGGTGAAACGGTCGCCGCCGCTGCCGCGCCGGTGGCCGCGTTCGCGCGCATGGCCCTGTTCGCCGCGCCGGTTGGCAATACCCTGGCGGCCGACATCGTCGTCGCCAACCGCGCCGGCCTCACCGGCACCGGCACCGTCAACAGCGTGATCAACAAAGGCACCGTGCAGCCCGGCCCGAACGGCAACCTGACCGTCACCGGCGACTTCACCAACGCCAGCGACGGCACCCTGAGCATCAACCTGACCCCGCTGCCGACCAGCTACCTGGT
>NZ_JANLOA010000117.1:0-327 GCF_025466035.1 Pseudomonas sp. 20P_3.2_Bac5
GCCAGGTAGCTGGTTGGCAGCGGGGTCAGGTTGATGCTCAGGGTGCCTTCGCTGGCGTTGGTGAAGTCGCCGGTGACGGTCAGGTTGCCGTTCGGGCCGGGCTGCACGGTGCCTTTGTTGATCACGCTGTTGACAGTGCCGGTGCCGGTGAGGCCGGCGCCGTTGGCGACGACGATGTCGGCCGCCAGGGTATTGCCGACCGGTGCGGCGAACAGGGCCATGCGCGCGAACGCAGCCACCGGCGCGGCAGCGGCGGCGACCGTTTCACCCACTTGCAGCACGCCTTCCTGGATCAGGAAGTCGCCGCTGAAGCTGTGGTCGCCGGTG
>NZ_JANLOA010000046.1:0-268 GCF_025466035.1 Pseudomonas sp. 20P_3.2_Bac5
CCGACAGGCCTCAAAACGCCCGATGCACCGCATCGGGCGTTTTGTTTTTCAGAGCCATATGAGGCCGTTCTGTGTTGTAGATCTGCACTGCCTCGTCAACCATCTGCCTCGCTTGCTCCAGATCTTCGGGGCTGCTCAACAGCAGCTCCATCTTGAGGATTCCGTTGACTCGCTCGGCCAGCGCGTTCTGGTAGCAGTCATACCCATCAGTCATGGAGCACTGAACGCCGTGCCGTTGATGCAGTGACTGGTATAGCGCCGAGCAATA
>NZ_JANLOA010000107.1:0-265 GCF_025466035.1 Pseudomonas sp. 20P_3.2_Bac5
CGACGCATTGACCGCGATGGTGATGCTCTGGCCGTTGGCGAGGCTGATAACCAGTGGCGCGCCGGTGACCGGTGCGCTGACGGTCGCGGTGTACGTGACGACGCCGCCTTCGGTCACGCTCGGGGTCGCAGTCAGGGTCACGGTCGAGGTGTCGATGGTGTCAGTCACGGCCGTCACGGCTGGCGTGCTGCTTACGTTCAACTTCTCGAAATCACCGCCGCTGGTGCCAGTGATGGTGGCGCTGACGTTGCCGCTGTCGACGTAC
>NZ_JANLOA010000032.1:0-261 GCF_025466035.1 Pseudomonas sp. 20P_3.2_Bac5
AGCGTAGAGGCGTTGACGGGCTCGGTTGAAGCGGAGGGGCTGATCGCGGGGAGGTGCTACATCGAATTTCCAGAAGATACAGATAGACCAGATTCCAACTATCAAAGTGGCGATAACTATTAAATGCAACTCAAAGCGAATTGCCTGCATAGCCGGCAGATAGTCCCACAACAACATGGCAAGAAAGGCCATCGATAGTGGTACGAACCAAATCACCGATCCTCTGACAAGCGCTGACGAACGCCGTAGTTCCAGATAAAT
>NZ_JANLOA010000027.1:0-251 GCF_025466035.1 Pseudomonas sp. 20P_3.2_Bac5
GCCTGGCTTCTTACGCGCTCCGGGTCATACGGCTCGCGTCTTTCCAGCGTTGCATAATTGGTCCCGAAACGGGCCTGGTGCATCATGGCGCGGCCCTTGGCGTCCCGGTCCTGGCGAGCAGCCTTCTCGACGGCCTTCTCGACATACCCCAGTTGCATGGCCATCTTCACGTCGTCCAGCGCCTCTGCAACCACATACCGGCGCTCATTGCTGATGCCTTGCGCATCGACGGTCTTGAGCCAGGGCAGATT
>NZ_JANLOA010000040.1:0-228 GCF_025466035.1 Pseudomonas sp. 20P_3.2_Bac5
TTGGATTCCTCGATCCGAATGGTGGACTAATGGCTGGCGACGACGGCGCTTTCGTAATGCCTGCTTGAAGGCTTGCGCCACTGACTCGGCATGCAGGCTTTCATGGACATGGTGGCCAACAATCTTCCTGGAGTAAGCATCCGTTACCAGGCTCAGGTACAGCGCGCCATTACGTGCAGGCAGGTAAGTAATGTCGGCAACCCAGACGTGCTCCGGCCTTGTCGGAAC
>NZ_JANLOA010000047.1:0-123253 GCF_025466035.1 Pseudomonas sp. 20P_3.2_Bac5
TAGTGAAACGATGCATCGCCGATGGTAGTGTGGAGCTTCTCCATGTGAGAGTAGGTCATCGTCAAGATTAAATTCCGAAACCCCTATCTGCGTATGCAGGTAGGGGTTTTGTCTTTATATGGCCGAAAAAACAGGTCAAATAAAAAGGGCTTGTCTCGTATCGAGGCAAGCCCTTTTCGTATGGCGCGAAGTAATCAGTCGCCGGTGTACTCACAGCCGCTGGTACAGGTCTCGTGGATACGAACCTTGCTCAGCTCCGGCAGCAGCGGTTTGACCTGTTCCCAGATCCATTTGGCGATCACTTCACTGGTCGGGTTTTCCAGGCCAGGAATGTCGTTGAGGTAGTTGTGATCCAGCTGCTCATAAAGCGGCTTGAAGATGGCCTTGATTTCGGAGAAATCGCGAATCCAGCCGGTATGAGGATCCAGCTGGCCGGTGAGGTGCAGGGCGACCTTGAAGGAGTGGCCATGCAGACGACCGCATTTGTGACCGGCGGGGACGTTCGGCAGGCGGTGTGCCGATTCAAACGTAAACTCTTTGAAGATTTCCAAGGTATCTATAACTCTGAGAACCAATGCTGGCGCGCAGTTTACCAGCAAGGTCACTTCAGTGGTTGCAGATGGTCGCCCAACCTGCCGGTCTCCACCAGCTCGAGAAACGCGTCACCCAGCCGTTGGCTCTCGCTCATTGCTGTGTGCCAGTAACGCTGGCGACTGGAAGCATCGCCCATGAAACGTTTGAAGTCGCTGCGGTCTGGCAGCTTGCCGTATGGCAGGCGCGCCAGGTATTGCGCTGATGGAGCGAGCAGCAGGACGTCTTGTAGTCGGTCAGCGTCGCCGCGTCGCCATGGCAATGCCTTGTCGAACCAGCCCGGGATCACCTTGTCGGTGAAGTGCGGGTACAGAACGATGTCTTCGCCGCTGTAGGGCAGGTCGAGGTGATAGTCGAGCAGGCCGCCGTCGCGATAGGTTCCTGGCCCTGCGCCCGGGATGTCCCGTACACCTTCCATGACCATCGGGATCGAGCCCGACGCCAGTAATGCATGGCGCAGGTTGCTGCTGGCCAGCGGCAGATAACGTGACGGGAAATCTATCAGCGGCTGCAACGGCGGCGCGCTGCGGGCGTCGTGCAGGATGATGCGTTCGAAGTGTCGCGCCAGCCGTGGTCGGCCGATCAGGTTGTCGGCGATCACCGAGGGCAAGCCGATACCCAGCCGCCCGCGATGGTCATCGGCAAGTAAGCCGTGGCTCTTCACCACAACGATATTGAGCCGGTAAAGCGGGTTATCGAGGATGCTGGCATCACGGCCCTCCAGCAGGTCGTCGAGCATGCGCTGGCAGCTCAGGCTGACTTCGCCTTGAGTCACGCCCTTGGCGAAGTCCTGGGCCGTATAGAGGTCGCCGAGTCGGCGGAGGGCCTGGGCCGGGTCGGGCAGACAGGCGCTGGCGAAGCGCCAGGAACCGATCGAGGCGCCAATCAGCGCGCGCTCGCGTGGCGCACTTGGCAGCCACTGACCGAACAACGCCAGATCCAGCCCCTGTATGCCCAGTGCCTTTGGCCCGCCAGCAGCGCCGGGCAGCACACCGACGTCAGCGGGCGCCAGGCCGCGTTGACGGATGCGGGCAAGGGCACGTTTACCGGCCTTCAGGGTCAGCGCGGGGTATTTGATCTGGATGGCGGTCATGCGGGCCTCACTGTGTCGAGGGTGCGAGTATAGAGAATCGCTGCGACCTTGCGCGCCAAGACGGTGCGTCCAAGCGGCGCTATCATGTCGCCAGCTATTTTCAGGTTCAATTAAGTTCGACTGGGTAACATTTCCCACGTACCCAACCGAACCTCAATGGAGAAATACGATGAAGACCCTGACTGCCCTGTTCGCAACCGCTGCCCTGGCCTTGAGCGCAAACGCGGCGATGGCCAAGGATGTGCGCACCGACGAAGTGGTGAAACTGGTCCAGACCAAGCAGATCCAGTCGCTGGACGAACTCAACCAGAAAGCGCTCGCCAAGCACCCCGGCGCCACGATCAAAGACACCGAGCTGGAAGATGTCTACGGCCGTTACGTCTACAAGGTCGAACTGCGTGATGCGCAGAACGTCGAGTGGGATGTGGATCTGGACGCCAAGACCGGTGAAGTGCTCAAGGATGTCCAGGACCGCTGATGATCCGGCTTTCGCAAACGGCACGCTGGACACTGCTTGCGCTACTGGCCTTCTGCTCGCTGGCCATGGCCCGCGACCTTGACCAGGATGAAGCCCTGCAGTTGCGTCGAGAAGGGGTGATCCTCCCGCTCGAGCAACTGCTGCAATCGGCCCTGGGACGCTATCCCGGGGCGCGTTTGCTGGAGGCGGAGCTGGAAGAGGACGACGATGAATACGTCTACGAGGTCGAGTTGCTGACTGTCGAAGGCGTGGTGCGGGAAATCAAGTTGCATGCCGCCAGCGGTGTCCTGCTCAAAGATGAGGAAGATGATTGATGCGTTTGCTACTGGTCGAGGACAACGTCTCGCTGGCTGACGAACTGACCGACAGCCTGCAACGCCAAGGCTACGCGGTGGACTGGCTGGCCGATGGCCGTGACGCGGTGTATCAGGGCAGCAGTGAGCCCTATGACCTGATCGTGCTCGACCTCGGCCTGCCCGGCATCCCCGGTCTTGAAGTGCTGAAGCAATGGCGCGCCGGTGGCCTGGTGATACCGGTGCTGATCCTCACCGCGCGCGGCTCGTGGGCCGACCGCATCGAAGGGCTCAAGGCCGGCGCCGATGACTACCTGAGCAAGCCATTCCACCCCGAAGAGCTGCAATTGCGTATCCAGTCGTTGCTACGCCGAGCGCGAGGCCTGGCCAATCAGCCGACCCTGGAAGCCTCCGGCCTGCATCTGGACGAAGGGCGCCAGTGTGTGACCCGTGAAGGCGAGGACGTGCAACTGACCGCCGCTGAATTTCGCCTGTTGCGCTACTTTATGCTGCACCCGCAGCAGATCCTTTCGAAAAGCCATTTGGCCGAACACCTGTACAACGGCGAAACCGAACGTGATTCCAATGTCCTCGAAGTTCATGTCAACCACTTGCGTCGCAAGCTGGGCCGCGGCGTGATCGAAACCCACCGGGGCCAGGGCTACCGCTTCGGTGGGGTGGCGTGAGGTCCATTCAGTCGCGCCTCAGCCTCGGCCTGGCCGGGGTGCTGATCGTCGTGGGCTTGGCCCTGGCTCAGGTCAGCCTCTGGCTGTTCGAGGTGGGCTTGCAGCGTTATCTCGAGGCCGGGCTGCGTAAGGAAAGCGAGAACCTGCTGGTCGCCCTGGTCCATGGTCACGACGGTGTCGAGCTGGATCAGCAGCGGATTTCCGCCGCCTACAACCGGCAATTCTCTGGCTATTACTTCCGCATCGATTTCGACGGAAAGACCTGGCGCTCCCGCTCGCTGTGGGATATGGAGATGCCCAAACCGGAGACACCCGGGCTGCACGACGGCTTCGAACTCGGCCCGCGAGGCCAGCAGTTGCTGGTGTTGCGGGCTGACTACCGGCGTCAAGGTCAGGCGATGTCCATCAGCGTCGCCCAGGATTACACGCCGATGCGCGACAGCTTCCGGCGATTGCAACAGATCGGCCTCGGCCTCGGGCTGTTGGCCCTGATGCTGGTGTTGGTGTTGCAGCGCGTCATCGTCAAGCGCTCGCTGAATCCGCTCGAGCGTGCCCGCGAGCAGATCGCGCAGTTGCAGCAGGGCAAGCGCTCGCAACTGGACACAGAGGTGCCAAGCGAACTCGAGCCGCTAGTGGCGCAGGTCAACCACCTGCTGGCCCATACCGAAGACAGCCTGCGCCGTTCCCGCAACGCGCTGGGCAATCTCGGGCACGCCTTGAAGACGCCGCTCGCCGTGTTGCTCAGCCTCGCTGCCAGTGAGCGCCTGCGGGAAGTGCCGGGGTTGTCCGCGCAGATGCGCGAGCAACTGGAGCAGATCCAGCAGCGTTTGAGCCGCGAACTGAACCGCGCCCGGCTGGCCGGCGATGCGTTGCCGGGCGCGCATTTCGATTGCGATGCGGAACTGCCCGGCCTGCTGTCCACGCTGGGAATGATCCATGGCGACGGGCTGTCGATCCGGCAGGATGTGCCAGCCGGCCTGTCGTTGCCGTGGGACCGTGAAGACCTGCTGGAGCTGCTCGGCAACCTGCTGGACAACGCCTGCAAATGGGCGGACAGCGAAGTCTGCCTGAGCATCAGCCAGACGCCGGATCACTACCGGCTGTGTATCGATGACGACGGCCCGGGTATTCCCGAGGACGCTCGGCAGGGCGTGCTGGAGCGCGGTGCGCGGCTGGATGAGCAGATCGATGGCCACGGCCTCGGCCTGGGCATCGTGCGCGACATCGTCGAAGCCTGGCATGGCCGGATGGACCTGGAGGGGAGTGCGCTTGGCGGGTTGCGGGTGCGTATCGAGCTGCCGCGCCGGGCCGGGCGCTGAGCCCTGCCGGCGCGGCATACAGATCAAACCTGGAAGTGGTCCATCAGGCTTTGCTGCTGGTTGGCCAGGCTGTTCAGTGACTGGCTGACCCGGGCCGATTCATCGGCCTGATGAGACAGCGACTCGGTGACGTCACGGATGGTCGCGACGTTGCTGCTGATCTCCTCGGCCACCGCGCTCTGTTCTTCAGCGGCACTGGCGATCTGCAGGTTCATGTCAGTGATGACCGTCACCGCTTCGCCAATCTGCCGAAGCGCGCTCACCGCCTGACCGACCTGCTCGACACTTCCCTGGGCCTGGCGATGGCTGCTGTCCATCGCACCGACCACTTCGCGGGTACCGGCCTGCAACTGCTCGATCACATGGCGGGTTTCTTCCACCGATTCCTGAGTGCGCTGCGCGAGGTTGCGGACCTCGTCGGCGACCACCGCGAAGCCGCGCCCGGCCTCGCCGGCGCGGGCCGCCTCGATGGCGGCGTTGAGCGCGAGGAGGTTGGTCTGTTCGGCGATCGAGCGGATCACTTCCAGTACCGAACCGATCTTCTCGCTGTTTTCCGCCAGGCCTTCGACCTGATTCATCGCGGTACTCATGTTGGCGGCCAGGGCGTCGATGCTGCTGGTGGTCTGGTTGATCACCGCCAGGCCCTGGCGGGTGGCCTGATCGACGTCGCGGGCGGCTTGCGCGGCCTGCGCGGCGCTGCGGGCCACGTCATGGGCGGTGGCGCTCATTTCGTGGGAGGCGGTGGCCACCTGATCGACCTGGCGGTATTGCTGTTCCATGCCAGCGCTGGTCTGGCTGGCGATTGCCGAAGATTGGTCGGCGGTGCTGCGCGCGGCGTGCACCGAGCGTTTCACTTCAGCGATGGTCGGTTGCAGCTTGTCCAGGAAGCGGTTGAACCAGCCGGCCAGTTCACCGAGTTCGTCCTGCTTGTTGTAGGCCAGGCGGCTGGCCAGGTCGCCGTCGCCGCTGGCGATTTCGCGCAGGCGGTGGGCGACGTGGAGGATCGGCCGGGTCACGCCGCGGGCCATCAGCCAGATCAACAGCAGGCCGACCACCGCGGCCAGCACGCCAAGCGCCAGTTCGATCAGCGTGCCGTTGGTGTTGCGTTGGTCGAGTTCCTGCTTGAGGGTTTCGGCGGGGCCGATCAGTGCGCTTTCCGGCACGTCCAGCAGCACGCCCCAGGGCTTGGCGCCCGGGGTGGGGGCGAAGGAGGCGAGGATTTTCAAGCGGCCGTCGTTCTGAATGCTGTGCAGCACCGTGCCGTCGGCCATCAGGCGTACCAGTTCGGCGCCGTTGCGGCTGTCGATCTGTTCGTAGCGCTGGGCCAGCTTGCTGGCGTCCGGGCTGTAGCCGGCCAGCAGGCCTGCGGGGCTGAGGATGCCGATCTGGGTCTGGCCGCCGTAGAGGTTGGCGCTGGCCTGTTTGCTCATGGCTTGCAGGCTGTTCAGGTTGATGTCGATGGAGAGGGTGGCGATCACCTTCTCGGCGACGATCAGCGGGAACACGATGCTGGTCATCAGCACCTGCTGGCCGTCGATTTCGTAGAAATACGGTTCGGTCACGCAGGTCTTGCGGGTGGTGCGCGGGCACACCGACCAGGTGTTGGCCGGCTCGCCGCTCGGGCCGATGGTGGTGTCGGCCATGTCACGCTCGGGCAGTGCCATGGAGGTCAGCTTGCCCGGGGTCGGTTGCGACCAGTACAGGGCGAAGCGGCCAGTTTCGTTGCCGCCGATGGCCTCCTGGCCGGCGAACAGTTCGTCCTTGCCATCCAGCGCGTTGGGCTCGAACACCAGCGACAGGCCGAGCAGGTCGGGGTTGGCCTGCAGCGCCGAGCGCACCTGGCGGGTCATGTCTTCGCGCAGGTCGAAGGCGTCGAGGAAGCGCTTTTCCGCCTGTTCGCGCAGGAACAACACCTGGCGCGAGAAGCCGGCGCCATATTGATAAGCGTCCATGAACTGGCGGCGGATGTTCAGTGCCTGGACTTCGCCCTGGGACTCGATACGGCCCTGGGCCGCCTCGGTGAGCATGTGCATGCTGCTGGCCTTGACCAGCTCCGTTGTATGTTCCATGCGGTACAACGAAAGACCCACCAGCAGTGTGACGATGCCCGCGAGGCACAATCCGGCCAGCGAGGTGATCTTCCATTGAATGGAAAGTTGTCTGAACAACATCGGCGAAATCCTTTGGACCAAAAGAGATAGACACTGCCGACTGTAACGGCAATGTGTGAACTTTCTTTATTCAAACGTTCAATTGAAATGCGCCGTTTTCGTTCATTCAGGCGACCCTCGCACCAGGATGAGGCGCCGCGCTTTGACATCCGGGGGGGCCTCCGTCAGAGTGTGCGCCTTCCAAAAACATACCGTCATTCGGTCAGTGCCTGAGGGCAAAACTGTCGCCGACGTACCCGCTTTTTGTCCGTTTCAAGAGGTTCACAGAATGAATGCAGTCATTGCCGCGGTCGGCATCATGCTGATACTGAGTCTGTCCCGCGTGCATGTGGTCATTGCCCTGATCGTCGGCGCGCTGGTCGGCGGCCTGGTGGGCGGGCTGGGTATCGAGGCCACGCTCAAGGCCTTCAACGGTGGCCTTGGCGGCGGCGCTACCGTGGCGCTGTCCTACGCCTTGCTCGGCGCTTTCGCCGTGGCTATCGCCAAATCCGGCCTGGCCCACGCCCTGGCCGATCGCGCCCTGGCGATGTTCCACGGGCAGAGCGAAGGCAACGGTGCCCGGGTGAAGTGGCTGCTGGTCGGGCTGATGCTGGTGGTGGCGATTTCCTCGCAGAACCTTCTGCCAATCCACATCGCCTTTATTCCGTTGCTGGTGCCGCCACTGCTCTATGTGCTGACGCGCCTGCAGATCGATCGCCGGCTGGTGGCATGTGTCATCACCTTCGGCCTGATCACGCCGTACATGTTCCTGCCGGTGGGCTTCGGCAATATCTTCCTCAACGAAATCCTGCTGGCCAATGTGGCCCGCAGCGGCGTGGACGTCAGTGGCGTCAATGTCACCCATGCCATGGCGATTCCGGCGGCGGGCATGCTCGCTGGCCTGCTGATCGCAGTGTTTTTCAGCTACCGCAAGAAGCGCGTCTACGACCTGGAAAAGATCGAGCAGGTGGAGCAGGTGGCGGTCAGCTACAACCCGCTGACCCTGCTGGTAGCGGGCTGTGCCATCGCCGCGGCGTTCATCATTCAGTTGTGGCTGGACTCAATGATCATCGGCGCCATGGCCGGGTTCCTGATTTTCTCGGCCTCCGGCATCGTGCGCTGGAAGGACACCGACGACCTGTTCACCGAAGGCATGAAAATGATGGCGATGATCGGCTTCATCATGATTGCCGCGTCCGGTTTCGCCGAGGTGATGAAGGCGACCGGCGAGGTGAAGACGCTGGTGGAGGCGTCCGCGGCGTGGATCGACCACAGCAAGGGTGTCGGCGCGTTGCTGATGCTGCTGGTGGGCCTGCTGGTGACCATGGGCATCGGTTCGTCGTTCTCCACCGTGCCGATTCTCGCGGCGATCTTCGTGCCGCTGTGCGTGCAACTGGGCTTCGATCCGATCGCCATCGTGTGCATCGTCGGCACCGCTGGCGCCTTGGGTGATGCCGGCTCGCCCGCGTCCGACTCGACCCTCGGCCCGACCTCGGGGCTGAACGTCGACGGCCAGCACCATCACATCTGGGACACGGTGGTACCGACCTTCATCCATTACAACCTGCCATTGCTGGCGGCGGGATGGGTGGCGGCGATGGTCTTGTAAGCAGGATGCGGAACAGGGCGGGGCGCGAGGCTCAGCCCTTTTTCGGCGGCGGGGAGATGCGGTTGAGGACGGTGTTGCCGTCCTTGTCCTGGGTCAGGTAGACCGGCAGTACCTTGGGCAGGCTGCGCACCAGACGGTTGACGTCGTTGGTGTTGTAGATGCCGCTGATGCGCACGTTGCCGGTGCTGGCATCGGCCAGGCGCAGCGGGCTTTCCAGGTAGCGGTTGATCAGCGGCAGGGCCTGGTCGAGGGTGAGGTTGTCGATCACCAGCTTGCCGCTGCGCCACGACAGGCTGGAGTCGTTGGCGTAGGTCTGGTTCAGGCTCGGTTCAAGATCGCCGGTGGTATAGCTGGCCTGCATGCCCGGGCCGAGGCGGTAGCCGCTGCCGGGCTTGAAGCTCTCGCTACTGACCAGCACCGAACCTTCCACCAGTGTCACCTTGACCTGGTCACGGTATTTCCAGACGTTGAACTGGGTGCCGGTCACCTGCGTCTGGCCGTTGCCGGCGCGGACGATGAACGGGTGGCCGGTGTCGTGATGGACCTTGAAGAACGCCTCGCCCTTGACCAGGGTCACCCGGCGCTCGTCCTTGTAATGGGTGTAGCGCAGTGAGGTGCCGAGGTTCAGTTCGACTTCGCTGCCGTCGCCCAGGGTGACGGTCCTGCGGGCGTCGGTGGTTTTTTCCGACTGGTAGTCGTTGGGCAACCAGCCTTGTTCCCAGCCGATCCAGGCGCCGACCGGCAGCGCCAGCAGGGTGATCACTGCTGCCGACGCGTAGTGACGCATGCGCTGGGGCTGTGGTCTGGGCTTGATCGGCAGGTGCAGAATCTGTGCGGGGGTGGCTCGCGGCAGGTGATCGGCAGTGACCCAGATCTCCTGCATGGCTTCGTATTCCTGCAGGTGAAGCGGGTTGGCGGCCAGCCATTGTTCGAATTCGGCGAGTTCTTGCGCGGTGCAGTCCTCAGCGTGCAAGCGCATGCACCAATGCGCGGCGGCATCGGTGATGGCATTCAATTCGGCGTCGCTGGGGCTGACCTGATTCATTGATACTCCCGGTTTTGCGCAATTCTAACCCCGCCGGGTAGGCGGGGAGAACCGAGATCATGGCGAATCACTATCAGTTGTGAGATTTATTCGCAGGAAATCACCTACAAAAACGATTTTCTCCGCACAAACCGACCAACGGTCGCAAGACTACGGCAAGCCGCCACTTGCCGTAGTGCGTGCAGTTCAGAACTGTTCGGCGGCCAGTTGGAACAGGCTGTCGCTACCCGCCTGAATGCTCGCCTGCAACGACAGAACCCGTGGCAGCAAACGCTCGAAGTAGAACGTCGCCGTGGCCAGCTTGGCGCCATAGAAGTCCGGCTCGTCGGCGTGATGCGCGCGGGCGGTAGCGGCCATGCGCGACCACATGTAGGCGTAGGCGACGTAACCGAACAAATGCAGGTACTCCATCGACGCCGCACCCACGGCATTGGCGTCCTGGCTGGCCTGCTCGCGCACCCACTGGCTGGTGCTTTCCAGCCGCTCCAGGGCGCCCAGCACCTGCGCGGCGAACGGCGGTTCGCTTTCGCAGAAGGTACGGATTTCTGCCGCCAGCAACGCCAGCGACTGGCCGCCGTCGGCCACCACCTTGCGCCCCAGCAGGTCCAGCGCCTGGATGCCGTTGGTGCCTTCGTAGATCTGCGCGATACGCACATCCCGCACCAGTTGCTCCTGGCCCCACTCGCGGATGTAGCCGTGGCCGCCGAAGACCTGCTGGCCGAGCACGCAGCTCTCAAGACCGGTGTCGGTGAAGAACGCCTTGGCCACTGGCGTCAGCAGTGCGACGAGGCGTTGCGCCGCCTCGCGCTCGGCGGCGTCTTCGGTGTACTTGGCGGTGTCCAGTTGCTGGCCGACGTACGTGGCGAAGGCGCGGCCACCTTCGGTCAGGGCGCGCATGCTCAGCAGCATGCGGCGCACATCGGGGTGGACGATGATCGGGTCGGCGATCTTGTCCTTCGCCTGCGGGCCGGTGGCGGCGCGGCTTTGCAGGCGATCGCGGGCATAGCGCGCGGCATTCTGGTACGAGGCCTCGGCGCAGCCGATGCCCTGGATGCCGATGGACAGACGCTCGTAATTCATCATGGTGAACATCGCCGCCAGGCCACGGTTCGGCTCGCCGACCAGGTAGCCGACGGCGCCGTCGAAGTTCATCACGCAGGTGGCCGATGCCTTGATGCCCATCTTGTGCTCGACCGAGCCGCAACTGACCGCGTTGTCCACGCCCAGGCTGCCGTCGTCGGCGACGATGCGCTTGGGCACCAGGAACAATGAGATGCCCTTCGGTCCGGCGGGGGCGTCCGGCAGTTTGGCCAGCACCAGGTGGATGATGTTGTCGGTGAGGTCCTGGTCGCCGCCGGTGATGAAAATCTTGGTGCCGCTGATGGCGTAGCTGCCGTCGATCAGCGGCTCCGCCTTGCTGCGGATGATCCCCAGGTCGGTGCCGGCGTGGGGTTCGGTCAGGCACATGGTGCCGGCCCACTCGCCGCTGTACAGCCGCGGCAGGTACAGGGCGCGCAGTTCGTCGCTGGCGTGGGCGTCGATCGCCAGGCAGCAGCCGGCACTCAGCGCCGAATACAGGCTGAAGCTGCAGTTGGCGGCGTAGAGCATTTCCTCGAACTGCACCGCGAGCATCTTCGGCATGCCCATGCCGCCGTGCTCCGGGTTGCCGGCGAGGCCGACCCAGCCGCCTTCGCGGTAGGTCTGCCAGGCCTGCTTGAAGCCCGCGGGCGTGGTGACCTGGCCCGCCTCGAAGCCGACCCCCTGTTCGTCGCCGCTGCGGTTGAGCGGGGCGATCAGTTGGCCGGTGATTTTCGCCGCCTCTTCAAGGATCGCGTCGGCGGTCTCGCCATCGACACTGGCCGCCAGCGCGGGCAGCCGTGCCCATTGGGCCGGGCCCTGGAACACCTCGTGGAGGACGAAACGCATGTCGCGCAGCGGGGCATTGAATTCAGGCATCGTGGTTCTCGTTGGAATGAGTAAGAGGGATCAGAGCGCCTTGGCCCAGTCGCGCAACAGGTACTTCTGGATCTTGCCGGTGGAGGTCTTCGGCAGCTCGCGGAACACCACCGTCTTGGGCAGCTTGAAGCCGGCCAGGTGTTCGCGGCAGAAGGCGATGATCTCGGCCTCGCGGGTGTCTTCGCAGCCGGCCTTGAGGGTGATGTAGGCGCACGGCGTCTCGCCCCATTTTTCGTCCGGCCGGGCCACTACTGCGGCTTCCAGCACCGCGGGATGACGGTAGAGGACGTCTTCGACTTCGATGGTGGAGATGTTCTCGCCGCCGGAAATGATGATGTCCTTGAGTCGGTCCTTGATCTCGACGTAGCCGTCCGGGTGGCAGACGGCGAGGTCGCCGGTGTGGAACCAGCCGCCGCGGAAGGCTTCGGCGGTGGCTTCGGGGTTCTTAAGGTAGCCCTTCATCACCGTGTTGCCGCGCATGAAGATCTCGCCCAGGGTGTTGCCGTCGCGGGCCACCGGTTCGAGGGTTTGCGGATCGGCGACCATCAGGCCTTCGAGGGTGGCGTAGCGCACGCCCTGGCGTGACTTGATCCGCGCCCGTTCCTGCAGCGGCTTTTCATCCCATTCGGCATGCCAGGCGCAGACGGTCACCGGGCCATACACCTCGGTCAGCCCATAGACGTGGGTGACCTTGATGCCCATTTCTTCCACGGCGCCGATGACTTTGGCCGGCGGCGCGGCGCCGGCGACCATGGCGTTGACCGGGTGATCGATCGCCGCCTTGGCCGAGTCAGGCATGTTGATCAGCGCATTGAGAACGATCGGCGCGCCGCACAGGTGAGTGACCTGGTGTTCGCGGATCAGCGTAAGAATCTTCTGCGGATCGACCCGGCGCAGGAACACATGCGTGCCGGCCAGCGCGGTGACGGTCCACGGGTAGCACCAGCCATTGCAGTGGAACATCGGCAGGGTCCACAGGTAGACCGGATGGTTGCCCATCGCCCAGGTCATCTGGTTGCCCAGCGAGTTGAGGTAGGCGCCGCGGTGGTGATAGACCACGCCCTTGGGGTTGCCGGTGGTGCCGGAGGTGTAGTTCAGCGAGATCGCCTGCCACTCGTCCTCGGGCCAGTGCCAGGCGAACGCCGGGTCGCCCTCGGCGAGAAACGCCTCGTAGTCCAGTTCGCTGACGGCGCTGCCTTCGCCGTATTCCGGGTCATCGACATCGATCACCAACGGCGGATGAGCCATGAGTTTCAGCGCGGCGCTGATGACCTTGTGGAATTCGCGGTCGGTGATCAGCACCTTGGCTTCGCCGTGTTCGAGCATGAAGGCGATGGCCTCGGCGTCGAGGCGAACATTGAGGGCGTTGAGCACCGCGCCGATCATCGGCACGCCGAAGTGCGCTTCGAGCATGGCCGGGATGTTCGGCAGCATGACCGCCACCGTATCGCCCTGACCGATGCCGCGGCCCGCCAGGGCACTGGCCAGGCGGCGGCTGCGCTGGTAGGTTTCCTGCCAGTTGCGGCGGATCGAACCGTGGATCACGGCGGGGTACTGGCCGTAGACCGCGGCGGTACGTTCGATGAAGCTCAGGGGGGTGAGGGCGACGTGGTTGACGGGGGCGGGCTGCAGGCCCTGAGAGAAGATCGACATGGAAAGCATGGTCCTGTGCAGGAGGCAGCCGCGTCGGGACGCATGCTGAAACCTCCGATGGCTGATTGTTAGCTCTGATCAGGTTTCATGGAGCAGATTCACGGGGACTGCTCCGGTGGTGCATTTTTACGCTGTTCGCCATGTTACCTGGAAGATAGACTATAGCAATATGGTACAAATACTATAAAAATCCCGGAGCAGACGCTTTGATCGCCATCCCCTCGGCCTTGCTCGACAAGGACCCGCAGCCCAGTTTGCTTCTTGATGCCGGTGCCACCCTGCGCGCGGCCAACCCCGCCATGCTCGAACAGCTCAACGGCTGGCCACCGCAGAGCCTGGCCGTGTTGCTGCCGGCTAATCATGCCGCGCTGGTCAGTGCCTGCCTCAGTCAGCAGCGGGCGATCAGCGATGTCGAGAGCCAGGCCGGCGAGCGCATTCTGCTCTGGACCTTTATCCCCGCCAGCGCCGATCTGGTTATTGCCCGGTGCCGCGACGCCACCGTCGAACGCCGTGCCGAACGCGAGGCCAGCCAGGCCCGCCGCCTGTACCGGCTGATCACCGAGAACACCACCGACCTGATTTCCCGGCACACGCCCGACGGCTGCTTTCTCGACGCGTCGCCGGCGTCTTATCGCCTGCTCGGCTACTGGCCGGAAGAGCTGCGCGGGGTTGCGGTGCAGTCGCTGTTCCATCCCCAGGACCGCCAGCAATTCCTGCAACAAGCGGCGCAGGCGCTGGAGAAAGACGGCTACCAGACCATGACCTGCCGGGTGCGCCACCGCGATGGCCGCGACCTGTGGTTCGAGATCGCCAGCCGGGCGATCCGCGAAACCTACACCGGCGCGGTGGTGGAAATCGTCAGCGTCTCGCGGGACATCAGCGTGCGCATCGAGGCGCAGGAAAACCGCAGGCGGCTGGCTGAAGTTGTCGAGGCCAACACCGACCTGGTGCTGTTCACCGACCCGGACGGGCGCCTGACCTACCTCAATCGTTCGGCGCGGCGCGCCCTCGGCTTGATGGACGTGGACGCGGTGCCGCTGCTGCGCCAACTGCTCGACGAAGACGCCCAGCAGCGCCTGGATGACGAAGGCTGGCTGTGCGCCGAGCGCGACGGTGTCTGGCAGTGCGAGGCGCGGCTGGCGCCATACGACGGTGGCGCGGCGTTTCCGGTGTCGCTGGTGTTGCTGGCGCACAGCGCCGCTGGCGGCGAGCGCTATTACTCGCTGGTCGCCCGCGACATGACCGAGCGCGAGCTGCGCGAAACCCAGCAACGTCGCCACCAGGACGAACTGGCCCACACCGCGCGGCTGGTGACCCTCGGCGAACTGGCCTCGGGTATCGCCCACGAGATCAACCAGCCGCTGGCGTCGGTGCTCAACTACGCCGCCGCCAGCCAGCGCTACCTGCATGCGCTGGACCGTGATCCGCAGGCGGCGGGCCGGGTTGCCCAGGGTTTGCAGCGTATCAGCGAACAGGCAACCCACGCCGCCGAAGTGATCAAGCGCCTGCGCGCCTTCCTGCGCAAGGAGCCGCGGCGCCTGCAGGCGCTGTCGGTCGCGCAGGTGGCGCGCGAGGCGGTGCGCCTGTGTGCCTGGGAAGCCAATCACGCGCAGGTGACGATCGAGCAGCGAATGACGGACAATCTGCCGCCGGTCTACGCCGACCGGGTGCTGCTGGAGCAGGTGCTGCTCAATCTGCTGCGCAACGCCATCGACGCCAACCGCGAGAAACAGCCGGGCCAGCCGTCGCGGATCGTGCTCAGCGGTAAGCAGGAGGGCGGTTGGCTGCTGATCGAGGTGATCGATCAGGGACCGGGCGTGGCGCAGGACCGGCTGGACGGGATCTTCACCCCGTTCACCACCAGCAAGCCCGAAGGGCTGGGCCTCGGCCTGAGCATGAGCCGCAGCATCGTCGAAGGCTTTGGCGGCACCTTGCAGGCCGGCCCGAGCGAGGGCGGCGGATTGATTTTGAGCTGTCGGCTGGCGCCGGCGGCAAGTGTTTGAACAAGGGGATTTTCATGCAGGATCCGAAGGTCTATGTGGTCGACGACGACCAGGGCATGCTCGACTCCACGGTCTGGCTGCTCGAATCCGTCGGCCTCAAGGCGCTGCCCTTCACCAGTGGCCAGGCGTTTCTCGATGCCTGCGAGGGCGACTTGCCGGCCTGCGTGCTGCTCGACGTGCGCATGCCCGGCATGGGCGGGTTGAGTGTTCAGGAAGCGCTGCGCGCGCGTGGCGTTGACCTGCCGGTGATCTTCGTCAGTGGCCACGCCGACGTGCCCATCGTGGTGCGGGCATTCAAGGCCGGCGCCTGCGATTTCATCGAAAAGCCCTACAACGACCAGTTGCTGCTGGACAGCGTCCAGGAAGCCTTGGGCCGGTCATCGAAAGTTCAGGTGGGAAGCCGCCAGCGTGACACGGTGCAGGCGCGGATCGACAGCCTCACCCCGCGCGAGCGGGACGTGTTCCTGCCGCTGGTGCAGGGCTACACCAACCGCGAGATTGCCGAGCAACTCGAGGTCAGCGTGAAAACCGTGGATTTGTACCGGTCGCGGGTGATGAAGCGAATGCAGGCCGAGCATCTGCCCGATCTGGTGGGGATGGCGATTGCCTGTTCGCTGGTGGATCCGTTGCAGTTGCGGTGAGACATCAGGGCCTCATCGCGGTTTTGCCGCGATAAGGCCCGAATAGTCAGAAACGATCTTCAGCTCAAGGCCGGCGACCCAGCAGCAACCCCACCACCAGCCCGAAGCCCGCCGAAATCGCCACGGTCTGCCACGGATGGCCGCCAATGTAGGTCTCGGTGGCGTCCACCACCGGCTTGACCTGATCGCGCACGCTGCCTACCGCGTTACTTGCCTGCTTGAGTTTGAGCTGCAATTGCGCGCGCAGGGTCTCGGCTTCTTCGCCGACCAGCGCAGCGCTCTCGTTGAGCAGCTTTTCCGATTCTTCGATCAGTGCCTGCAAGTCACTGAACGCTTGATCCTTGATTTGCTCGCTTTCGCTGTGCAGGGTGCTTTTCCTCGCCATGAATACTTCCTCGGGTAAGTGATGGACCTACTGAATGGAGTGTCCGTCTGTACGGAAAGTTGCAGTGGTTTGCCGGGCGTCGGCGGCTACAGTGTAAGATAGCGGCCATTTTCACGCGGCAGGAATTACCCCATGAGTTTCAATCTGGCCAACAAGAGCTTCGCCGAGCGGGCGGAGATCGAGGATGAGAAAGCGCGGCTGTTCGAGCTGTGGCAGACCAACCTGGCCAAGGCCAAGGGCGAAGCGGCCCGCATGATTGGCGAGAAGCCGCGGCGCAAGGGCAAGTGGGCCGAGTGGGTGCGCGCGGAGCTGGACAGCATGACGCCGCCGGAATTCGCCAACATGGTGCGCAGCGAGATCAACAAGCTGATGGCCGCGGCCAGCGCCGGGAAGTCCTGATCCAGGCCACATGCCTCAGGCTATTCAGCACTCTTGAGACCGGGCGCGCCCTGCGATCGGTCTCGACACCCCTCCTGACATCCGACAAAAAAGCCAGACCGCCTCGCTCAGGATTGAAATTCGGACACATTATGAAAGATACTGTTTCTCATTAACGTCCGATAACTTCTCCCACCGGCGATCCTCCTTCCCATGCTGACGTCTCCCGTGTCCGGGCTGCTGGCCAGTTTCCAGGAACACTACGATGAGCTGCTGCAGTTCCTGACCCGGCGCATGAACGACCGCCAGCGCGCGGCCGATGTCGCCCAGGAAACCTACCTCAAGTTGGTGAAGATCGAGCAGCAGGCGCTGCCGGTGCTGCATGCGCGCAGTTTCATTTTCCGCGTCGCCGGCAATCTGGCGATCGACACCTTGCGCCGCGAGCAGCGTCAGGAAAGCAACCTCGGCGACAGCGACGCCGCCGCGCAAATGGCTTGTCCGGCACCGGCGCCCGAAGCGGCGCTGCTGGCCCGAGAGCGTCTGGAAATCCTCGATGAAGCCTTGTTGCAACTGTCGGAAAACGCCCGTCAGGCGCTGTTGCTCAATCGCGTCGAGGGCCTGACCCAGGCGCAGATTGCACAACGACTGGGCGTTTCCGAGAGCATGGTGGCAAAATACATCGGCCAGGCCCTGCGCCATTGCCGGGACTGGCTCAAGCACAACCATGACTGAAGCCTCCATGTCCGAACCGCAGCCACTGACCGACCTTTCCGACGATGCCATCGACTGGCAGGTCCTGTTGCATTCGGGCAACGCCAGCCAGGCCGACCGTGAGCGCTACCAGCGCTGGCGCGGGCTCAGCGCCGAGCATCTGGCCGCCGCCGAAGAGGCCGAAGCGCTGTGGGGCGATCTCGGTCACACCCAGGCCGCGGCGCAACTGCCAAAGGCCCCCCGTCGTCGCCACTGGGGTTCGGCCATCGCCGCCTCGCTGCTGGCGGCGATGCTCGGCTACGGTGGCTGGCAGCAGGCCCCGGCGCTGCTGGCCGATTACCACACCAGCACCGGCGAGCGGCGCACCATCACCCTGGAAGATGGCTCGAAGGTCACCCTCAACAGTGCCAGCGCGCTGTCGGTGAATTTCAGCGGCGAGCGCCGCACGGTGTCGCTCAAGGCGGGCGAGGCGTTGTTCGAACCGGCCGCGGACCCGCGCCCCTTCGTGGTAGACAGCGGCGCCGAGGCGGTGCAGGGCAGCGACGCGGTGTTCAGCGTGCGGCGGCAGGGTAGCGGCAACAGTGTGGTGGTCAGCCGTGGCGAAGCGCAGGTTGGCGAGCGGCGCGTGGCGGTCAGTCCTGACGCCCAGGCCCAGACCGCCTGGCAACGCGGCAAGCTGATCTTCAATGGCCGGCCGCTGCGCGAAGTGATCGCTGAACTTGAGCGCTACCAGCACGGGCGCATCCTGATCTCCGACAGCCAGGTGGGCGCGCTGCAGGTCAGCGGCGTGTTCGACCTCAATGATCCCCATGCGCTGCTGCGCACCCTCGAACAGCGCTATGCGCTGAAGGTCACCTACCTGCCGTGGTTGGCCGTGCTCTACTGATTTTTTCCGGGCGAAAATAATTTCGGAAAGTCACTGCAAGTTCTTCGACGCCAGATCGTCGTAGTGGGACTGATCAGCAATCCGTTCTCATTTACGTTTACCTGTCTGGAAGAAAACAGTGAAAGGTCCGTTCAACTCCGCCGCGCGTTCCACCGACTATTTCAAGCATGCCGTGCTGGCATCCTCCGTTGCCGCCGCGTTGCTCGGCGCCGTTGCCGTGCAGGCCGCCGAAGCCGTCGTCCCGGTACAGGCCGCCGCTTCGCAGGCCCGCCAGGTCAGCCTCGACCTGCCAGCGCAAAGCCTCGACCAGACCCTGACCCGCTTCGCCGACCAGGCCGATTTGCACCTGCTGTTCACCACCAGCGATGTCGCCGGGCTGTCCAGCTCCGGGCTGCGCGGCACCTTCAGCATCGAAGACGCGTTGCAGCGGCTGCTGGCCGGCAGCGGCATGAGCTGGCAATTCAGCGACGCGCGCACGGTGATCCTGCGCAAGGGCGAACCGCAGGCCAGCGTCAGCCTCAAGCCGATCGAAGTCAGCGTCGCCTCGCGTACCAGCACTTCCATCAGTGAAATCCCTGGCACTGTCTGGGTGGTCGACCAGGAGCAACTGAAAGAACAGATCAGCAGCGGCGTGAGCCTCAAGGAAGCCATCGGCAAGCTGGTGCCGGGCCTCGACCTGGCGCCGGAAGGGCGGACCAACTACGGCCAGAACATGCGCGGTCGCAACGTGCTGGTGATGATCGACGGCGTCAGCCAGAACAGCTCCCGCGGCCTGTCGCGGCAGTTCGACAGTATCTCGCCGTTCAACGTCCAGCGCGTCGAAGTGCTGTCTGGCGCCAGCGCCATTTATGGCGGCGGCGCCACCGGCGGCATCATCAACATCGTCACCAAGAAAGGTGAGCCGGGACCGGCGCGCTTCGAAACCCAGGTCGGTGCCAGCAGCGGCTTCAACAACAGCGATGACCTGTCGACCCGCGTCGCCCAGTCCATCAGCGGCGGCAACGAGCGCATCAACGGCCGCCTGGGCGTTTCCGCCGAGCAGAACGAAGCCTTCTACGACGGCGCCGGCAACCAGATCTTCATCGACAACACCCAGACCGACCTGCAATACAACCGCACCATCGACGTGATGGGCAGCCTTGGCCTGCAGTTCAACGAGCAGCAGGGCCTCGACGTGCTCGCCCAGTACTACGACTCGGGCAATCACGGCAGCACCGGGATCTTCTTTCCCCACCTGAACTACAACGCCCCGTCGGACCTGGAAAACGCCGAACTGCGCAGCGGCTACTCCACCGACCTGGAGCCGCGCACCAAGCGCCTGTTGCTCAACGCCAACTACCACCACGCCGACGTGTTCGGCCAGGACTTCTACCTGCAGGCGTCGTACCGCAAGGAAGACGACAACTTCTACCCGTTTCCCTACTACAACTCGGGCACCCCGACGGGTTCCCGTGGCGTGTACTTCGCCGCATCGCAACAGAACTTCGAAGTCAGCAGCCTGAAGGCGCTGTTCGCCAAGCAATGGGACAGCCTCAAGCTGACCTATGGTGTTGACCTCGACCGCGAACGTTTCAACGCCGAGCAGACCACCTTCGACGCCCGCACGTCGTCGAGCAGTGGCGGCCTGGACCTGAACGAGGCGAGCAAGGCGGCGCGGTATCCCAGCTACCGCGTCGACGGTATTTCCGCCTACGCGCAACTGGACTGGCACCTCACCGATAACCTGACCCTGTCCGGCGGCGCCCGGCGCCAGCAGATGGACGTGGATGTCAGCGACTTCAAGGGTGTTCCCGGCGGCAGCAACGATTATCAGGTCAGCCTGTATAACCTGGGCGCCATCTACGACTTCAAGAACGGTCATCAGGTCTGGACCAACTACGGCGAAGGCTTCGACCTGCCGGACCCGGCCAAGTACTACGGCAAGGCCGGCATGAGCGTCGAGGACAACCCGCTGGCGGGGATCAAGAGCCGCCAGGTGGAAATGGGCTGGCGCTATGCCGACCTCGACTGGGATGCCCAGGCGGCGGTGTATTACATCTGGTCGGACAAGATCATCAACGTCGACTCGAAGACCCTGACCATCAACGTCGATGAGAAGAAGAGCCGCGACTTCGGCTTCGAAGGCGCGCTGACCCGCCACTTCGAAAGCGGCTGGGAAGCCGGCACCACCCTGCACCTGGTGCGCTCGGAAGAAGAAGACGCCAGCGGCGACTGGATCAAGCGCGACGCGCGCTACGCCTCGCTGTCCAAGTCCACCGCCTTCGTTGGCTGGAAGGGCGATGGCCGCAGCGCGCGCCTGCAAGCGAACAAAGCCTTCACCCTCAAGGACGACGCCGACCACACGATCAGCGGTTACACCACCCTCGACCTGCTGGGCAGTCAGGACACCGGTTTCGGCACCTTCAGCGCCGGCATCCAGAACCTGCTGGACAAGCAGTACAGCACCGTCTGGGGCCAGCGCGCGACGCTGTTCTACTCGCCGACCTACGGCCCGGCCTACCTCTACGACTACCAGGGCCGCGGTCGCACCTACACCCTGACTTGGTCGCTGGCCTACTGATCCGGCCATGGCACCCGGTGAACGCGCCGGGTGCCATCAGGGCAATCGTTCCCCCTGTAACAATATGAATTACCTCCGTGAGGTTTGCGGCTTTGTCGCGAACCTCTCGGGCCGTAGGCTATCCAACGCTTGGTGATGCCCACGTGCGGAGGTGATTGTGTTCGAACGCGCCCATTCCATCCTGATCGGTACCGCGCTGATCTTCTCGATCAGCGGCCCGCTGCTGGCCGCCACTGCTGACAACCCGCAAAACAGCCCGATCCACCGGGCCAACCCCAACAGCCGCCAAGGCACGGTGCCGGCCACGCCGCCCATGCCCGGACCTTCCACCGCGCCCAATCCTCGTCCGCCGACCCTCGAAAACCGCGGCATCGGCAACGGCGACAACCTGCGGCGCGAACAACAGACGCCGCGTCTGGAACCCTCCCGTCCGCCCCGCGATTCACAGCGCGCGCCGTGATCGCCCCTCGAAAGGAATCCCGCATGACTTCACGTTCCTGGCTGCTCGCCCTGGGTGCCGCCGTTCTCTTGCCGCTCGGCGCCCAGGCCGCGCCCGAACGTACCTTCCCCAGCGAAGACGGCACCCTCAAGGTCAACACCCTGGCCGAAGGCCTCAAGCATCCGTGGGCCCTGGCCTTCCTGCCGGGAACCCAGGGCATCCTGGTCACCGAACGCCAGGGCAACCTGCGGGTGATCGGCGCGGAAGGGCGGGTCGGCCCACCGCTGAGCGGTGTGCCGGAGGTCTGGGCGCAAGGGCAGGGCGGCTTGCTCGATGTCGTGCTGTCGCCCACCTTCGACAAGGACCGGCTGGTTTACCTGTCTTATGCCGAAGGCGGTGGCGAAGGCGGTACGGCAGGCACTGCGGTGGGCCGCGGACGGCTGTCCAGCGACCTCGCCCGGATCGAGGATTTCAACGTGATCTTCCGCCAGGAGCCGAAGCTCTCGACCGGCAACCATTTCGGTTCGCGACTGGTGTTCGACCGTAACGGCTACCTGTTCATCGCGCTGGGCGAGAACAACCAGCGGGCCACCTCGCAAGACCTCGACAAACTACAGGGCAAGGTGGTGCGCATCCTGCCCGATGGCGAGATTCCCAAGGACAACCCCTTCGTCGGGCAGAAAAACGTGCGGCCGGCGATCTGGTCCTATGGCCATCGCAACCAGCAGGGCGCGGCGCTCAACCCCTGGACCGGGCAGCTCTGGACCCACGAGCACGGCCCGCGTGGCGGCGACGAAATCAACATCCCCAAGCCCGGCAAGAACTACGGCTGGCCGCTGGCGACCCATGGCATCAACTACTCGCTGCTGCCGATTCCCGAGGCCAAGGGCAAGGAAGTGGAGGGGACCTTTCCGCCACACCACGTCTGGGAGAAATCCCCGGCCATCAGCGGCATGGCCTTCTATGACAACGAGCGCTTCAAGGCCTGGGACCACAGCCTGTTCATCGGCGCGCTGGCGGCGCAGGAGGTGATTCGCCTGCAACTGAACGGCGACAAGATCGTTCACGAAGAACGGATGCTCGGACAGTTGAATGCCCGGGTCCGCGATGTGCGGGTCGGACCGGACGGGTTTCTGTATGTGCTGACAGACGAGGAAGACGGGCAGTTGTTGAAGGTCGGGCTGGCCGAGTAATTCGCGGCCGTTTGTGCGGGCCTCATCGCCGACTATGCCGGTGATGAGGCCCCTGAAAATCCCTACACAATCCGCGTCATCCCTGATGTACCCTGTGCCCTTTTTCCCACCGAGGGCCTGCATGTCCAGCGTCAACACCCCATTGGCCCTTTACCAGCAGGCCATCACTGCCCAAGGTTTCGTCGCCGACCCCGCCCAGCAACAGGCCGCCGCAGCCCTGCAGGCCTGCTTCGAGGCGGTCGAACGCGGTGAGCCGGCCAATGGCGTCTACCTCTGGGGCCCGGTCGGGCGCGGCAAGACCTGGCTGATGGACCAGTTCCATCGCTGCCTGACCATTCCCGCCCGGCGTCAGCACTTTCACCATTTCATGCGTTGGGTTCACCAGCGTCTGTTCCAGCTCAACGGCACCGCCGACCCGTTGCAGGCCCTGGCCTTTTCCCTGGCCGAAGAAATCCGCGTGCTGTGTTTCGATGAGTTGTTCGTCAACGATATCGGCGACGCAATCATCCTTGGCCGCCTGTTCCAGGTGCTGTTCGAGGCTGGCGTGGTGGTGGTCGCCACCTCCAACCAGCCGCCACGGCAGCTTTATGCCGATGGCTTCAACCGCGAGCGTTTCCTGCCGGCGATCGAGGCGATCGAGCGCTGCATGACCGTGGTGCCGGTTCACGGCGAGCAGGACCACCGCCTGCACCCCGGCGCGCTGCATCAGCGTTATTGGGTTCGCGATCCGGCGGCGCTGGCCAATGTGTTCGCGCAATTGAGCGGTGACGCACCGGCGACCAGCGAAGACCTGGAAGTCGGTTATCGCACCCTGCAGGTGGTGCGCCGCAGTGACAAGGTGCTGTGGTGCGATTACCCGCAACTCTGCGAGCAACCGTTGGCGGCCATGGAGTTCATGGCCCTGTGCGAGCGTTTCGACGCCATCCTGCTGGGCGGCGTGCCGGCCCTTGGCGCGCCGACGCGGCCGGGGAAGATCGCCCGGGGCACCGAGGACGCCGCCGAACGGGTCGTGGCAGGGGACCGCGAACTGCCGCAACTGTCGGTGCAGGACGACGGCGCCCGGCGCTTCATCGCCCTGGTCGATGAGTGTTACGACCAGCGCGTGGCCCTGTATCTCGAAGCCGACGTCCCGCTGGAAGTTCTCTACACGCAAGGGTATCTGGAGTTCCCGTTCCGCCGGACCCTCAGCCGGTTGCAGGAAATGCAACTGCAGCGCTTCTGCTGAGGATTTGCGCAGGGCCTGTCACAGGCTCTGCCAGCCAAGGGTGATGACCACCAGCACCAGATAGCGCCCGCCTTTTGCCAGGGTCACCAGCAATACGAAGCGCCAGAACGGCTCGCGCATGATGCCGGCGATCAAGGTCAGTGGGTCGCCGATCACCGGCATCCAGCTCAACAGCAGCGACCACTGCCCATGGCGACGGTAACGCTGCTGGGCCTTTTCCAGTTGCGCGGCAGAGAAGGGGAACCAGCGTTTGTCGCGCCAGCGCTCGATGGCCCGCCCCAGCAGCCAGTTGACGATCGAACCCAGCACATTGCCCACCGTCGCCACCAGCCACAGGCTTGCCACGGCGGCCGGGTCGTGGAGCAGCAACCCGACCAGCACCGCCTCGGACTGCAACGGCAGCAAGGTGGCGGCGCCAAACGCCGCCAGAAACAGACCCCAGTAACTCAACACGGCATGGCCACAATCATCGTTCGACAGGCCTCGTAGGATATTTCCCGGATATCGCCGCGGCCAGCGAGGAAATCTTTGCTGACATGATCGTTCATAAAATAGAACGCTAAAGCGAATTTTCGCTATCTAGTGCCAATAAGGTTCTGAATTTAATCTTCTCCCATCAACGCAAACGCAGCCGAGCGGCCTCAGTATCGGGGCACGGGCCAACTAATCGTCAGGGAATGTTGCATATGAACAACGCCGATCAAGACAACCGCAACGTGGTAACACTGGTGATCCAGCACAAGGCCCGCGCCGACGCGCTCGCCCAGTACGAGGCCTGGCTCAAGCGCGCGGTCAGCGTCGCCCGCCAGCAGCCGGGTCACCTGGACGTCAATGTGATCCGTCCCGACGCCGATGGGCGCCACTTCACCACGGTCGTGCGCTTTGCCCAGGCGAGCCAGTTGCAGGCGTGGGTCAACTCCGCCGAGCGCCAGGCGATGATCGATGAGGTCATGCCGCTGCTGGAAGACGGCGACAACACCCAGGTCCATGACGACCCCGAATTCTGGTTCACCCCGCCCAGCGCCGGCGCGCCACAACCGCCGCGCTGGAAACAGGCACTGCTGACGTACCTGGTGATCTGCCCGATGACCTTTCTGATCCCGGCGCTGCTGGCGCCGCTGTTCGCGCAGTTCCCGCTGCTCGGTGGGCGGATCATCGGCAACATGATTGGCAACCTGTTCGTCATTTTGCCGGTGGTATTTTTCATCATGCCCTGGCTGACCCGTCGCACCGCCGCCTGGCTGCGCGCCTGAACGTTTCCCACACCCCGTACTCAAGACTCTGACCACCCTGTTTCCCGGAGATACCCCTATGAGCACCCTCGTTACCCGTGATGGCACCGCGATTTATTACAAAGACTGGGGCAGCGGCAAGCCCGTGCTGTTCAGCCACGGCTGGCCGCTGGATGCCGACATGTGGGATGTACAGATGGAGTTCCTGGCCAGCCGCGGCTACCGCGCCATCGCTTTCGACCGCCGTGGTTTCGGTCGCTCCAGCCAGCCGTGGAACGGTTACGACTACGACACCTTCGCTGACGATATCGCCCAATTGATCGAGCACCTCGACCTGCGCGACGTCACCCTGGTGGGCTTCTCCATGGGCGGCGGCGATGTCACCCGCTACATCGCCCGGCATGGCAGCGAGCGGGTCGCCGGCCTGGTATTGCTCGGCGCGGTGACCCCGCTGTTCATCAAGACCGCCGACAACCCCGATGGCGTCGACAAATCGGTGTTCGACGGCATCAAGGCCGGCCTGCGCGCCGACCGCGCCCAGTTCATCGCCGACTTCGCCACGCCGTTCTATGGCATCAACCATGGGCAGCAGGTGTCGCAGGGCGTGCAGGCCCAGACGCTGAACATCGCGTTGATGGCGTCGCTCAAGAGCACGCTGGATTGCGTGACGGCATTCTCGGAAACCGACTTCCGCCCCGACATGGCGAAGATCGACGTACCGACGCTGGTGATCCACGGTGACGACGACCAGATCGTGCCGTTCGAAACCACCGGCAAGAAGGCTGCGGAGATGATTCGCGGGGCGGAACTGACGGTGTACAGCGGTGCGCCGCACGGGTTCGCGGTGACCCATGCGCAGCAGTTGAATGACGATTTGCTGGCGTTTTTGTCGCGGTAAGTCGGGTTTGCGGCCACAAGGCCAAAATACTTCGAGGCGAGGATCGGGCGAGGGCTACCCGGTCCTCGCCTCGATCGTTTTGGCGCCCTTCAGATTGAGCGCCATCACTACCTTGTGGGAGTGGATTCATCCACATTCGCGGTGACCTGACGCTCTGTATTGTCTGCGAGATGTGTAGATACTCATGCAGCGATGCGTCGCTCAGTCGGCGCTCGATCCCATCAATACCGAAAATTCTCAGGCATCCCCCACTCACGCCATATCGCTCTGCGCAAACTCCTCCGCCAAATGGTCAATCAGCGAGCGCACCGACGGCAGCAGCCCACGTCGCGACGGGAAGATGGCGTGGACGATCCCGCAACGTGGCTGCCACTCCGGCAACAACTCCACCAGCCGCCCCTCGGCCAGGTCTTCACGCACCGCGACCCGCGGCAAATGCGCGATGCCCACCCCCGCAACCACGAAGTGGCGCAAGGCGAACAAGTCGTCGGTAACCATCCGTGGTTTGTGCGGGATCACCAGGCTGGTGCTCATATCCTCGCCCTGGAACAACTCCCACTGGTATTCGCGCTGGGCGCTGCCCCAGTGAACGCTGGGCAACTGGCTGAGCATCTGCGGATCGAAACCCTTCGGCAGACGTTCAAGCAGCGCCGGCTGGCCGACCAGGCACTGGGTGCTGTTGCTCAGCACCTTCATCACCATGTCGGTGTTTTCCAGCGGCGGGAAGCGCACCCGCAGCGCGACGTCGACGCCTTCGTGAAGCAGGTCGACGCGGCGGTTGGTGCTCTCGATGAACAGTTCCACCCGTGGGTACTTGAGCATGTAGCGGGTCAGCATCGGGCCGACCCAGGAGTTGAGCAGGGTGGTGGGGCAACTGATTCGCACCAGGCCGCGGGGTTCGCTGAGGTTGCGCGCGATGACTTCCGCCGCGCCTTCGGCCTCGACCCGCATGGCCGTGCAACGGCGGTAATACTCCTGGCCGATTTCGGTCAGCGAGCAATGGCGGCTGGTGCGGTGCAAAAGGCGAACGCCCAGCCGCTCTTCAAGGTCGGCGATGCGCCGGCTGAGTTTCGACTTGGGCATGTCCAGCGCCCGCCCGGCCGGGGCGAAGCCGCCGTGTTCGACCACTTGGGTGAAGTAATAGAGGGAGTTGAGGTCTTCCAAGGATCGTTCTCCGGCTGGAACGCTAGTGGAAAACCGGGGAGTCTATCTCAGCAAAGGTGATCTTTCAGGCCCGGTTCAATCCACATCCGCCTCGAACAGCCGCTCCAGGTCCAGCCGCGCCTCCTGGGCGGTCTGCATCACCTTGGCCTTGTCGTCGCGGACCCGCCCCTGGACGCTGAGCACTTCCTCGTCATGCCGGGTAAAGCGCTGGATGCGATCAGCCGCCTGCGCCTCGCTCAAACCCAGCCCCACCAGCGTCAGCCGGCTCATTTCCAGGCTGGAGTGGAACGTCTCGCGGATCGGTTCGGCGCCCACGTCCACCAGCTTGTGCACATGCTGGCGGTTACGCGCCCGGGCGATGACCTTGAGGTGCGGATACAACTGCTTGACCCGTGCGGCGGTTCGGGTGGTGATCTCCGGGTCGTCGGTGGTGATGACGAAGTATTCGGCCTCGCCGACCTTGGCCGCATGCAGCACTTCGGGGCGCTGCGGGTCGCCGTAGAACACCGGCGCCTGTTCGAACATGCGCGTCATTTCGATGGCATCCACCGACGTTTCCAGGGCAACGAAGGGAATCTTCTGTGCGCGCAAGATACGCGCGATGATCTGGCCCATGCGGCCCATGCCGACAATCACTACCCGTGGTGCATCGGTGGCGATGTCCTTGTACTGCTCCGGCACTTCGCGGGGCGCCTGCGGGCGTTTGCCGAGGCGGGCGCAGCCCAGCAGCAACAGCGGGGTGATGGCCATGGACAAGGTGATGGTCATCAGCAGCAGGTCGAAGGTCTGGGCGTCGAACAGGCCCTGGTCGCGGCCCAGCTTGAACACCACGAAGGCGAACTCGCCGCCCGCCGCCAGCACCACGCCGAGGCGCAGGGCGCTGACGTTGCTGAGCCCACCGGCAAGGCGCCCGACCAGCATCAACAACGGTAACTTCACCCCCACCAGCAACAGGGTCAGGCCAAGCACTACCAGCGGCATCTGCACCAGCAGGCTGAGGTTGGCGCCCATGCCGACGCTGATGAAGAACAGCCCCAGCAGCAGGCCCTTGAACGGTTCGATCTGCGATTCCAGCTCATGCCGGTATTCCGAATCGGCGAGCAACAGCCCGGCGAGAAACGCGCCGAGCGCCATGGAAATTCCTGCTTCTTCCATCAGCCAGGCGGTGCCGATGACCACCAGCAGCGCGGTGGCGGTGGACACTTCCGGCAAGCCGGTGCGCGCCACAGTGCGGAACAGCGGGCGCAGCAGGTAACGACCGCCGACGATGACAATCGCGATGCTGCCGAACACTTTCAAACCGTGTTCGAGGCTGTCGCCGTGGCTGGTGTCCGGGCCGCTGGCGGCCAGCAATGGCACCAGGGCGATCAGCGGAATCGCGGCGATGTCCTGGAACAACAGGATGGCAAACGCCAACCGGCCATGAGGCGCGTTGAGCTGTTTGCTTTCGGCCAGGCTTTGCAGACCGAAGGCGGTGGACGACAGCGCCAGGCCCAGGCCAAGCACCAGCGCGGCCGGTAGCGACTGGGCAAAGCCGAACAGGGCGATGGCGCCGATCACCGCGCCGGTCAGCAGCACCTGCGCCAGGCCGACGCCGAACACCGACTTGCGCATCAGCCACAGCCGACGCGGCGACAGCTCCAGGCCAATGATGAACAGGAGCAGGACCACGCCCAGCTCGGAAATGTGCGCGACGCTTTGTGTGTCGCGAATCAGCCCCAGCGCCTGCGGGCCAATGACCACGCCGGCCAGCAGGTAGCCGAGCACGGCGCCGAGTTGCAGGCGCTTGGCCAGGGGGACGGTGATGACTGCGGCGACGAGAAAAATCACTGCGGTTTGCAGCAGGCTGCCTTCGTGTGGCATCGCTCGGACTCCATGAGCTGCATGAGGCAGCGTTTAAAAAGAGCCTGCATTTTGGCGTCGGGCTCAGGGTCGGACAATCTGTCTGAATGGCGACAGATCGTCCACCTGAGAGGGATAGTAAGCGGCTTGTGGCTTACTTGTACTGCGCGACCACTTCGTCCTTGCCGTCGGTGGTCAGGCCGATCACCTGGTAGGCGTCCTTGTGGTCGCCCATTTCCATGCCGGGCGAGCCCATCGGCATGCCCGGCACGGCCAGGCCGCGCAGGTCAGGGCGCTTGGCCAGGACCGAAATCTGCTCCGCCGGCACATGGCCTTCGACGAACTTGCCGTCGATCACGCCGGTGTGGCACGAAGCCAGGCGCGGCGCCACGCCGAGGCGCTGCTTGACCGCGCTCATGTTCGGCTCGACATGGTCGTTGACGGTGTAGCCGTTGTCGCGCAGGTGGGTGATCCATTCCTTGCAGCAGCCGCAGTTGGGATCGCGGTAGACATCGATGGTCTGGCCGGCCTGGGCCAGGGTGCTCATGGCCAGCAGGCCGAGGGCGGCGAGGTTGTTTTTCAGCATGGGTTGTCTCCTTGGAATTCTGTGTGCTTGAGGGCGGCGGGGGCTAAAACCTGAACCTCACCCCAGCCAGCCAGCGTGTCTGTCCGACATCCCCGTCTTCATCCCGGGTCATCTCGGCCGTGTCGCCATACACCCGGTTGAACGACACCCCGACATAGGGCGCAAACCACGGCGTGATTTCGTAGCGCAGGCGCAGCCCGACCTCGCTGTCCGACAGCCCGGAACCCTGGGTGCGGCCCGGGTCATCGCGGCCGTGAAGGTTCACTTCCACGTTCGGCTCAAGCCGCCAGCGTTGGGTCAGGAGAATAGCGTACGCGGCCTCCAGGCGCAGCGCGGTCTGATGTCGCTCGCCCGCGTACAGCGTGGCTTCCAGCTCCATGCCGTAGAGCGGCGTGCCCTGGATGCCGAGGGCGGCCCAGGTTTGCCCGCTGCCCGGCTTGAAGTCCTGGCGCAGGCCAGCGACCACTTCCCACCACGGGCTGACCGCATGGCCCCACAGCGCCTGCAGTTCGGCCTTGTGGGTCTTGCCCTGTTCGCGCTCGCCCTCCGTGCGCAGCCAGAGCCGGTCGATATCGCCGCCGACCCAGGCGTTGGCATTCCAGTTCAGCGCGTTGCTGTTCTCGACGTCCTGATATTCGAGTTGCTCGACGGTCACCGCCCAGTTGATCTGCCGGTCATGCACCTGATGGCCCGGCAGTGGCGGGAAGGCGGCCTGGCGATCGGCGTCGGTGATGGGCTTCAGTGGCGTGCGCGGCTGATCGACGTTGGACGGCGGGCTGCCGTGGTCCATGCCGCCGTGATTCATCGCGCCATGATTCATGCTGCCGTGATCCATGCCCGCGTGGTTCATCGCCGCTGCCCGCAGTTCTTCACTGCCCAGCAGCAACACCAGGGCCATGCCGCCGAGCAGCGGCCGGTTGAGTCGTTCATTCATCGACGCGCACCTCGCGGAACATGCCGGTCTCCATGTGATAGAGCAGGTGGCAGTGGTAGGCCCAGCGGCCCAGGGCATCGGCGCTGACCCGGTAGCTGCGGCGGCTGCCCGGCGGCATGTCGATGGTGTGCTTGCGCACCTGGAACCGGCCGTGTTCGTCCTCCAGATCGCTCCACAGCCCGTGCAGGTGAATCGGGTGGGCCATCATGGTGTCGTTGACCAGGGTGATGCGCAGGCGCTCGCCGTACTTCAGGCGCAAGGGCTCGGCGTCGGAGAAACGCACGCCGTCGAACGACCAGGCGAAGCGCTCCATGTGCCCGGTCAGGTGCAGTTCTATTTCCCGGCCCGGCTCGCGGCCATCGGGGTCGGCGAAGGTGCTTCTCAGGTCGGCATAGGTCAGCACCCGGCGCCCGTTGTCGCGCAGGCCGAGGCCGGGATCGGCGAGGTTGGCGCGCGGGGTCATGGTCTGCATGTCCACCAGCGGGTTGTTGGTTTCCGACGCGGGGTGCTGCTGCATGCCGGGCATGTTGCCGTGGTCCATGCCGCTCATCTGGCTGTGGTCCATGCCGCCCATGCCCGCCATGGCACCGTGGTCCATGCCCATGTCGGCCATGCGCAGTCGCGGGCGCGGATCGGTCGCTGGAACCTCGGCCTGTAGCCCCGGCGCTCGGGCCAGGGTGCCGCGGGCGTAGCCGCTGCGGTCCATGCTCTGGGCCAACAGGGTGTAGGCCGGCTGGTCGCCGACGCTGACCAGCACGTCATAGGTTTCCGCCACCGCCAGGCGCAGTTCGTCTACGGTTACCGGTTGCACCGGCTGGCCGTCGGCGGCGATCACGGTGAGCTTCAGTCCGGGGATGCGGAAGTCGAAATAGGTCATCGCCGAGCCGTTGATCAAGCGCAGGCGCAGGGTTTCGCCGGGCTGGAACAGGCAGGTGAAATTGCCCTCGGGCGCCTGGCCGTTGAGCAGGTAGGTGTAGGTGGCGGCGCTGATGTCGGCGATATCGGTCGGGGTCATGTGCATCTGCGCCCATTCCGTGCGTTCGGCCAGGGTCGCGCGCCAGCCGTCGCGAGCAACATCGTGAACGAAGTCGCCCAGGGTGCGCTGCTGTCGGTTGAAGTAGTCGGACTGCTTCTTCAAGGTCGTCAGCAGCTCGGCGGGTGGCTGGTCACTCCAGTCGCTGAGCAGCAGCACGCAGTCGCGCTGATAGACATGCGGTTCCGGCTCTTTCGGCTCGATGACGATGGCGCCATAGACGCCGGCCTGCTCCTGCAGCCCTGAATGGCTGTGGTACCAGTAGGTGCCGTGCTGCTCCAGGGTGAAGCGGTAGAGGTAATCGCCACCGGGTTCGATACCGGCGAAACTCAGGCCGGGCACGCCGTCCATGTTGGCGGGCAGGATGATGCCGTGCCAGTGCAGCGACGTGGGTTCGGCGAGGCGGTTGCGCACCCGCAGGGTCACGGTGTCGCCCTCGCGCCAGCGCAACACCGGGCCGGGCAGGCTGTCGTTGATGGTCAGCGCGGTGCGCGGCTTGCCGGTGAAGTTCACGGCCGTCTGGCCGATGAACAGCTCGAAGTGCTGGCCGGCCAGTTCGCCGCTGTTGCGCTCGCTGGCCCAGGCGTGCGGGCGCCAGAGGCCGAGGCCGCCAACGGCGCCGGCTGCGGCCAGGCCCTTGACGAAGGTGCGTCGGGTCGGAAGGTGGGGCATGGGGTCGTCTGTCCATCAGCAAAGATGGGCTGACCTTAGTCGCAGGGTGCTGTCAGAAAACTGAGGTTTGAATTACAGATTTGTCAGCGAGAAAATAGCGGGCTTCACGCGCGGGTTTTTTGCGCCACAGGATTTGAATGGTCGGTTGTACCAGGAGTAGCAATGGACAAAGTCATCATCATCACCGGTGCCAGTCGTGGCATCGGCGCCGCCACCGCGCTGCTGGCGGCGCGTCAGGGTTATCGGATCTGCATCAACTACCTCGCCGACGATGAAGCGGCGCACCGCGTGCTGGCCCAGGTACGCGAACTGGGCGCCGAGGCGATTGCCGTGCGTGCCGACGCCAGCGTCGAGGACGAAGTGATCCACCTGTTCCAGCGGGTCGACCATGAGCTTGGGCGGGTCACCGCGCTGGTCAACAACGCCGGCACCATCGGCCAGAAGAGCCGGGTCGAGGAAATGTCCGAGTTCCGTCTGCTGAAGCTGATGAAGACCAACGTGGTCGGGCCGATGCTCTGCGCCAAACATGCGCTGGCGCGCATGTCGACCCGCCACGGCGGCAGCGGCGGCAGCATCGTCAACGTCTCCTCGGTGGCCGCGCGACTGGGCTCGCCCAACGAATACGTCGACTACGCCGCCTCGAAGGGCGCGCTGGACACCTTCACCCTTGGCCTGGCCAAGGAAGTGGCAGGCGAGGGCGTGCGGGTCAACGCCGTGCGTCCGGGCTACATCTTCACCGACTTCCACGCCCTGAGCGGCGACCCGGACCGCGTCAGCAAGCTGGAACCCGGCATTCCCATGGGCCGCGGCGGTCAGGCCGAGGAAGTGGCCGAAGCGATCCTGTGGCTGCTGTCGGACAAGGCGTCGTATTCGACGGGGAGCTTCATTGATCTGGGCGGCGGGCGCTAAGCGCGCTCGTCACCCAGCATCTGACCCACCCGCTCCACCAGCATCTCCAGGCTGAACGGCTTGATCATCACGCTCATCCCCGCGCCCAGCGGGCCGTCGCTGAGGGCGGCGCTCTCGTCGTAGCCGGTGATGAACAGCACCGGCAGGTCCGGGTGCAGAAGGCGTGCTTTTTCGGCCAGTTGACGGCCATTGAGGCCGCCGGGCAGGCCGATATCGCTGAGCAGCAGGTCCGGCCGCGGGCCGTGTTCGAGGGCGGGCAGGGCGGCGACGGCGGTTTCGAACGACTCGACCCGGTAACCGGAGTCTTCGAGGATTTCAGCGATCACCATGCTTAGCGCGGTCTGGTCTTCCACCAGGACGATCCGCCGACCGCTGTCGCGCTCGCTGAGTGTTTCATCGGCTTCGGCAACGCCGGGCGCTGGCGCCTGGTGATGGCGTGGCAGGAACAGTTCGACCCGGGTGCCGGAGCCAGGCGTTGAGGAGATCCGCAATTGTCCGCCGGACTGGCGCACGAAACCGTAGGCCATCGACAGCCCCAGCCCGGTGCCCTGGCCCAGCGGTTTGGTGGTGAAGAACGGGTCGATCGCCCGCTCGACCACCTCTGGCTGCATGCCCTGGCCGTTGTCTTCGACGCTCAGGCACAGGTAATCGCCGGGGGTGAGGTCCAGGGCGCGGGCCTGTTCGTCGTCGAGGCTCAGGTTGTCGCTGCCGATATCGATGCTGCCGCCGGCGGGCAGGGCGTCGCGGGCGTTGATGCAGAGGTTGAGCAGGGCGCTTTCCAGTTGCGGCGGGTCGATCAGGGTCGGCCACAGGTGGGCGGCGAAGTGGCAGCGGACGTCGATGGACGGCCCGACGCTGCGACCGATCAGGTCTTGCATGCCGCTGACCAGCCCGCCGACATCGGTCGCCTGCGGTTGCAGGGTCTGCCGGCGAGAGAACGCCAGCAGGCGGTGCACCAGCGACGCGGCACGCTGCGCCGAGCTGCTGACGGCATCCAGCAGCGGCGTGAGGTCTTCGTAACGGTGCTGATGGAGGCGTTGGCGCAGCAATTCCTGGGCGCCGAGGATGCCGCCGAGCAGGTTGTTGAAGTCATGGGCGATGCCGCCCGTGAGCTGGCCGACCGCCTCCATCTTCTGCGCCTGGCGCAGGGCTTCCTCGGCGCTGAGCAGGCGTTGCTGTTCTTCGATGCGCGCGCTGATGTCGTAGGCAAACAGGTACGCGCCCTGTTGCAGGCCTTCGCTGTCATACAGGGTGTTGAAGCGCAGTTCATAGTGGCGGCGCCGCTCGCCGACACCGAAGGCCGCGTTCTCGATAAAGACTTCCCCGGCCAGGGCGCGGCGCCACAGCGACAGGCCCAGCTCGCAGTCGGCGGGATAGCGGCCCAATGTCTGCTCGACGGTATCGCCGACGTTGGGCACATGGTCGTAGAGAAAGTGAAAGTCTTTCAGCGACTGGTGATTGATCGCCAGCCAGCGCAGGTCGTTGTCCACCACCTGGACACAGGCCACGCTGTTGTCCACCAGCATGGCGAACAGCTCGCGCTCGGCCACGGCGCCGAGAATGCGCTGCTCCAGTTCTTCGTTGAGGTGCACCAGGGCCTGTTCGGCGTGGCGTCGTGCCGTCACGTCCTTGAACAGCACGGCGACCTGACGACGCTCGGCCGGCTCGATACGAAAGGTGCTGACCGAGAGAATACGGCCGGTGGCTACCAGTTCCTGCTCGAACTGCAGCGGTCGACCGGTGCGCAACACTTCCCCGTAGCGGGCGACCCACTCGTCGGCTTCGTCGGGCACCATTTCCCGCAGTTTCTGACCGACCACGTCGGGAATTCCGGTGTGCCGGGCGTAGGCCGCGTTGGCCGAGACATGGACGTAGTCACTGAGCGGGCCATGTGGGCCGTCGAAAAATTCGATGACACAGAACCCGTCGTCCATGGTGTCGAACAGAAAGCGATAGAACGCCTCGTTCAGCGGTTGCTGCTGCACCCGTTGCTGCTCCAGCACGGCATTGCGTTCCTGGAGTTCGCGCAGTTGCTGGCGCAGGGCGTTCAATTCGCTGGCGGGCATGAAGTCTTCCGGAGGTGAACCATGGCGGAACTTTAGCCTGACGGGCGGGGCGGCGGCTAGAACGAGCGCACGATCCGTCCGAGTGTTTCCATGGCTTTTTCCGATTGATCGCTCCACGGACTGCCGTAGTTGAGGCGGATGCAGTTGCGAAAGCGCCGGGTCGGCGAAAAGATCGGCCCGGGTGCGATGCTGATGCCCTGGGCCAGGGCCATCTGGAACAGCTTCAGCGAGTCCATGCGCTCGGGCAGTTCCAGCCAGAGGAAGTAGCCGCCCGATGGCTGGCTGACCCGCACTTGCGCCGGAAAGTGCCGGGCGATGGCGGCGAGCATGGCGTTTTTCTGTTCTTCCAGCGCATAGCGCAGGCGCCGCAGGTGACGGTCGTAGCCGCCATGCTGGAGGTAGTCGGCGATGGCAGCCTGGGCCGGCATCGAGGCGCACAGCGAGGTCATCAGTTTCAGACGCTCGATTTTCTGTGCGAAGCGTCCGGCCGCGACCCAGCCGATGCGGTAGCCGGGCGCCAGACTCTTGGAGAAGGAGCTGCAGTGCATCACCAGCCCTTCCGTGTCGAACGCCTTCGCCGGTTTGGGCGCTTGCTGGGCGTAATACAGCTCGGCGTAGACATCGTCCTCGATCAGCGGCACCTGATGCTGGCGCAGCAGCTCCACCAGCGCCTGTTTGTTGTCTTCCGGCATGCTCGCGCCGACCGGGTTCTGGAAGTTGGTCATGCACCAGACCGCCTTTACCGGGTGGCGCTCCAGGGTCTGTGCCAGCACCCCGAGGTCGATGCCGTCACGCGGGTGCACGGGAATTTCCACGGCCTTGAGCTTGAGCCGTTCCAGCACCTGCAGGCAGGCATAGAAGGCCGGCGCCTCGATGGCCACCAGATCGCCTGGCTCGGTGACGGCCTGCAAACACAGGTTCAGGGCTTCCAGCGCGCCGTTGGTGATCAGCAGTTCTTCCATCGGCAACATCAGCCCGCCGACCATGTAGCGCAGGGCAATTTGCCGGCGCAGGTGCGGGTTGCCCGGCGATAGGTCGGTGACCACCATGCGGGGGTCCATGTCGCGACTCGCGCTGGCCAGCGAGCGGGCCAGGCGCGGCAGCGGGAACAGCGCCGGGCTGGGGAAAGCCGAGCCGAACGGCACGGTGTGCGGGTCCTTGATCGATTCGAGAATGGAAAACACCAGCTCGCTGACGTCGACCTCGGTGGACTCGTTGGCCGACTCGCTGATCTGCGGCTCGCTGAACGGCCGCGGAGCATGGGCGTTGACGAAGTAGCCCGAGCGCGGCCGGGCGCGGATCAGCCCGCGCCGCTCCAGCAGGTAATAGGCCTGGAACACCGTGGACGGGCTGACCCCGTGGGTCTGGCTGGCGTAGCGCACCGACGGCACCCGCTGGCCGGGGCCGAGGACCCCGGAGTAGATCAGTTCAGCAATGTCGTCGGCGAATTTCTCGTAGCGTTTCATCATGGCTCTGCACGGTCGGACTGCAACGCAGTGTATGTGATCAGCGGTTCAGCGGCGCGACGAAACGGCTGCGGGCAACGCTGCGGATGTTCGGCTCGTCGCTGTCCACCAGTTCGAAGTCCAGCTCCAGCGAACTGCTCGCGGGACGGTCGCTCAGCATCGCCACCGACACCGGCAACTCGGCCATTTCTCCGGCGGGGATGCTGAAGTGGGTCTTGCCGTGCAGTTCGAAGCCCTCGGCGTCGAGCAGGCGCAGGTCGTAGTTCTGCGGTTGCAGGGTCTTGTTGATGACCTTGAGGATGTAGATGTTCTCGATCTGGCCGAGGGCGTTCTCGCGGAACAGGCCACGGTCCTTGATCACGTCCATCGACACCATCGGCCGCTCGTGCAGGGCGATCGCCAGCGCGCCGATCATCACCACCAGCACCGTGACATAACCCAGCAGGCGCGGGCGCAGCCAATGGGTGTGGCCACCTTGCAGGCTGTGCTCGGACTTGTAGCCGATCAGTCCGCGGGGGTAGTTCATCTTGTCCATGATGCTGTCGCAGGCGTCGATGCACGCTGCGCAGCCGATGCATTCCATTTGCAGGCCGTCGCGGATGTCGATGCCGGTCGGGCAGACCTGGACGCACATGGTGCAGTCGATGCAGTCACCGAGGCCACTGGCCTTGTGGTCCACGTCCTTTTTACGCGGTCCGCGGGACTCGCCGCGGCGCGGGTCGTAGGCCACGGCCAGGGTGTCCTTGTCGAACATCACGCTCTGGAACCGGGCGTACGGGCACATGTGCATGCACACGGCTTCGCGCATCCAGCCGGCGTTGATGTAGGTGGCGCCGGTGAAGAACAGAATCCAGAACAGGCTGACGCCACCCGCCTGCAGGGTGAACAGCTCTTCGGCCAGGGGGCGGATCGGCGTGAAGTAACCGACGAAGGTCAGGCCGGTCATTACGCTGATGGCGACCCACAGGGTGTGCTTGGTGGCGCGCCGGGCCAGCTTGTTGACGCCCCACGGCGCCTTGTCCAGCTTCATGCGCTGGTTGCGGTCGCCTTCGGTGACCTTCTCGCACCACATGAACAGCCAGGTCCAGGTGCTCTGCGGGCAGGTGTAACCGCACCAGACGCGGCCGGCGAACACGGTGATGGCAAACAGGCCGAAGGCGCAGATGATCAGCAGGGCCGAGAGCAGGATGAAATCCTGCGGCCAGAAGGTCGCACCGAAGATATGGAACTTGCTATCCGCCAGGTCCCAGAGCACGGCCTGGCGGCCGTCCCAGGTCAGCCAGGCGGTGGCGAAGAACAGCAGGAAAAGGAAACCCGCGCCACCCAGGCGCAGGTTGCGGTACAGACCGGTGAAGCTGCGGGTGTAGATGTGTCCGTCGCTGCTGTTGGCGGCCTTCTTCTTGTGGGTTGGCTCGGCAATTTCAACGATCTGGACGGGAATATGTTCGCTCATGGTTCGTCGCTCATCAGGCCTCGATCAGGCCAGAGCACTATGGCGACCCATCTGTTTGCATAACAGGCTCAGGTATTTCTATAAAAACCGTATCAGATCGTCTTCGAAACGGCTCCGGGCCTTAGATTATCGAGCCCGGAACGCTACTTTTCAGATGCCTGCGACCATCCACCGCACCCGCTACAGTCAGCGCATCGGCCTCGGCTTCGGTGATGGGCACACGCTTGCCGGCCAGTTCGGCGACCGACATGCGCAGGTCTTCATCGGTGGTGACCTGTACTTCGCTGGCGGCGCCTTCGATATTCAGGTCTTCGCCGATCAGGGTGCAGCGTTGGGTCTGTTCGTTGATTTCTACAGGCATGACGGTGTCCTCGGTAGGCGCGAGCGTGCTCGCGAACGGGCTGCAACGGCCCTTACTGTAGTGACCCCGCCCAGTGTCCGGTTACTGGCCCCGACCGATCAGCGGTCATATCGCACTTTGCCGAGCCCGCCGTTGTCCATCCCATAACTTCCCTGACGATGGACACGGCCATGGACGCTTGGTGGCATGAGGTGTGGGTGACGCTGGTGGCGGAATTCGCCGACATTACTGATGCCAAGCAACTGACGCAGGTTTCGGTGCGCCTGGTGATGGCGGCGCTGTTGGGCGCGGTGCTGGGTTTCGAGCGAGAGATGAAGGGCAAGGCCGCCGGGGTGCGCACCCATATGCTGGTGGCGATCGGCGCGGCGCTGTTCGTGCTGGTGCCGCGCATGGCCGGGGCCGACGATGCGGCGTTGAGCCGGGTGGTGCAGGGCATCGTTGCGGGGATCGGCTTTCTCGGTGCCGGGACCATTCTCAAAGGCCACGATCAGGACGCCAGCCATGTGAAGGGCCTTACGACCGCAGCCGGCCTGTGGATGACCGCCGCGATCGGCGTGGCCGCCGGTATGGGACGCGAAGCCACGGCGCTGGTCAGCACGCTGCTGGCGCTGGCGGTACTGGGAGTGATGCCGCTGGTGGTGAATCGCCTGGAAGGCAAGGACGAGGAACGCGAGGAGAAAAACTGAAAGGCCGGAATGCACTGAGGGGAGCCGAAGCTCCCCTCAAAGATTGTTGCGTGCTCTTTTTTTGTTATTGGAGGGCGGCCTATTGTTGTTTTTGGCAGCCGTTGCCTCTTTGGTGCATGTGCGATCCCCATTCGGGATCAAGAGCAAACGTATTTTTTTGAGCGCTGATAGACCTTCATCATTGCTGATCCAACCGTGACGGGCGCTACCTTGAGGTAGTTTTATTGTTCTCTGTCTGGTTGCGGGGCACGCCCCCGAAAAGCCATCCTCTCCAAAAAAATCAGTTAGCTTCGCCTCTACCGTTTTGTTCTTGTTGTTCGAGAGCCGTTACGTCTTATTTTTATTGGGTTTGCCGCATTTCTTATTGTTGTTGTACGGAAGATATAGCAGGTGCCGTGCCAACTTTTTAAAACCTAATAAAATCAATAGTTTATGGATTTCAGGGGAAAAGCTGGCACGGGGAATTCTGCTGATTTGTTTCCGTGTTACCCGGAATTTCCCTGTGAAGTGTGAATGCGGTAACACTTTGTGTCAGTGAGGGCGGTGTTACCGCCGGGCCTCAGCCGGCGTTACGGGCGCGCGCCACACGGGAGCCATTGGCGCGGCCCAGCACCGCGCTGATGCGCTGGCCGGCATTGATGAGTTTTTCCAGGTCGATACCGGTCTCGATGCCCAGGCCCTGGAGCATGTACAGCACGTCTTCGCTGGCGACGTTGCCGCTGGCGCCCTTGGCGTAGGGGCAGCCACCGAGGCCCGCGACCGAGCTGTCGAATACGTTGATCCCTTCCAGCAGGCTGGCATAGACATTGGCCAGGGCCTGGCCATAGGTGTCGTGGAAGTGCCCGGCCAGTTGCGGGCGCGGCACCTGGGCGCCGACCACGTTGAACAGGTGACGGGTCGCGCCGGGCGTGCCGGTGCCGATGGTGTCACCGAGCGAGACCTCGTAGCAGCCCATCTCGTACAACTCGCGGGCGACCGCGGCGACCTGGCTGGCGTCCACCTGGCCTTCATACGGGCAGCCCAGCACGCAGGACACATAGCCGCGCACGCGCACACCGTGCTGGCGCGCACCCTCCATGATCGGCGCGAAACGTTGCAGGCTCTCGCTGATGGAGCAGTTGATATTGCGCTGGGAGAACGCCTCCGACGCTGCGGCGAACACCGCCACTTCCTTGACCCCGGCGGCGAGCGCGTCCTCGAAACCGCGCAGGTTCGGCGCCAGGGCCGCATAGGTGACACCGGGCTTGTGCTGGATCCCGGCGAAGACCTCGGCCGACCCGGCCATCTGCGGCACCCATTTCGGCGAGACGAAACTGCCGACTTCGACGTAGGACAGGCCAGCGGCGGTCAGGTCGTCGACCAGCCGGACCTTGTCCGCGACGCTGATGGGTTGGGCTTCATTCTGCAGACCGTCGCGAGGACCGACTTCGACCAGACGAACTGTGGCGGGCAATGGCATGGCTTCGGGTTTCCTGTGTGGGCTCAGTGGCCGTTCTTCTGATTGTTCAGGGTGTTGGTCAGCGCCAGCATGCAGCGCTCTTCGGCGGTGTCGAGTTCCAGTTGCATCTGCTGGATGTCGAGCAGTTGCTGTTCAAGTTGGGCGCGGCGCTCGGCGATCTTGGCCAGCATGCTGTTGAGCTGCTTGGTGTTGCCGCCGGAGGGATCGTAGAGCTCGATCAGCTCGCGGCATTCGGCGAGGGAGAAACCGATGCGCTTGCCGCGCAGGATGAGCTTCAGGCTGACCTTGTCGCGGGCCGAATAGATACGCTCCAGACCGCGGCGCTCGGGGCTGAGCAGCCCCTGTTCCTCGTAGAAACGGATCGCCCGGGTGGTGATGTCCAGCTCGCGGGACAGGTCGGAGATGCTGTAGGTCTGGCTGCTCATTGCGCGGGGCTCGATGATGAAGGCAATGGGCCTAACCTATAGGCAGGTTTACGTTTACGTCAAGGTCGGCGTAGGAGCGAGCTTGCTCGCGAATGGCCGTTACCCCTGCATCCGCGCAATCACCTGCCACAACCGTGGATCCTCGAAATCCGCCACCACCAGTTGCGCCCCGGCCTCCAGCAACGCCTCGGGCCGCTGGCTGGTGGACAAGCCCACGGTAAAGATCCCCGCGCCGCTCGCCGCCTTCACCCCCGGCAACGAATCCTCGAACGCCAGCGAATGCGCGGCCCGTGCATCCAGCCTGTGCAGACCGGTGAGGTAGGGCAGGGGGTCGGGCTTGGCCCGGGCCAGTTCCTCGGCCACCAGCACATGCTCGAAGCGCCCGGCCAGGCCCAGGGCATTCAGCATGTGCTCGGCATTGGCCCGCGGCGCGTTGGTGACCACCGCCATGCCGATCGCGTTTTTCTGTGCATGCGCCAGCAAGGCCAATAGTCCGGGGGTGGGCTGCAGGGTCGGCGACAGCGAGCGAAAGCGCGCTTCCTTGCGGTCGGCGAAATCCAGATGCTCGCTCAGCGGGCGATCAGGAAACAGGTAGCGGCACAAATCCGCATTGGCCCGACCACTGACATGGGCGTCGAAGTCTTCCTCGGTGAGGGTGCGGCCTTCTTCGCTCAGCAGTTGCTGCATGGCCAGCAGGTGGAGCTTGTCGGTATCGGCGAGGGTGCCATCGAGGTCGAACAGCAGGGCATCGAGCATGGAGAACATCCGTGAATCAGGAGGCGGCCATGATAACCGCAACGGCACGCCGATCAGCGGGGCTGGTCAGCCGGAAACGAAAAGAGTACAAATGTGCTCCATGACGACTCTATCTCCAAAACGCGCTGCCATCCTCACCTTCATCCGCGACCGCATCGCCGATAAAGGGCAGCCCCCCAGCCTCGCGGACATCGCCCAGGCCTTCGGCTTCGCCTCGCGCAGCGTGGCGCGCAAGCATATCCAGGCGCTGTGCGAGGCCGGCCTTATCGAAATCACCCCCAACCAGGCCCGCAGCATCCGCCTCGTCGGCCGGCTGCGCCGTCCCGAAGTGCTGGAAATCCCGGTGCTGGGCCAGGTGGCGGCGGGTCGGCCGATCGGCCCGGACGTGGGCATCCACGAACAACTGATGCTCGACGCCCACCTGTTCAGCCGCACCCCGGATTACCTGCTCAAGGTTCGCGGCGACTCGATGATCGACGACGGCATCCTCGACGGCGACCTGGTTGGTATCTACCGGCAGACCGACCCCCGTGACGGCCAGATCGTCGTCGCCCGACTCGATGGCGAGGTGACCATCAAGCGCTTCGAAAAGGCGGGCGGTCACTACCGATTGCTGCCTCGCAACCCGGCCTATGCGCCGATCGAGGTCGGCCCGGATCGCGACTTCGTCATCGAAGGCGTGTTCTGCGGCCTGGTGAGGCGCGACTGATGGGCGCGGTGGTCAGCCTCGACGGGCTGCTCGACACACGGCGGGTCTGGAAGGGCCGGCCGCTCGCCGAGTCCCACGGCCTGCAGCCCACCGGGCATGCCGCCCTGGATGCGCTGTTGCCGGGCGGCGGCTGGCCACCGGCGGCGCTCAGCGAATTGCTGCTGAGTGAAGAGGGCGCGGGCGAACTGCACCTGCTTTGGCCCAGCCTTGCGCGGTTGAGTTCGGCGGGCGAGCGTATCGTCCTGGTGGCGCCGCCCTTCATTCCCTATCCACCGGCCTGGCAGGCGGCGGGTGTCGATCTGCGTTGGCTGTCGGTGGTTGAGGCGAGCACCGCGGAAAGTCTTTGGGCCGCGGAGCAATGCCTGCGCTCCGGCAGTTGTGGCGCCGTGCTGTGCTGGCCCCGGCGTGCTGACGACCGTGCGCTGCGGCGGTTGCAGGTGGCGGCGGAAACCGGCCAGGCGCTGGCGTTCGCCTGTCGCGATCAGTCGGCGGCGCTCAACCCGTCGCCCGCTGCCTTGCGGATCGCCATCGATGCCAGTCCGGCACGCTGGCGGGTGCTCAAGTGCCGTGGCGGGCTGGCGCCGAATACCCCGATTGCCGCACCCGGCCGTGTGGGCTGACGTGCCATGCTCTGGGCCTGCATTCTCTTGCCACAACTGGCGCTCGACTGCGTGCTGCGCGGACGTGACGACGCCGAGCAGCCGCTGGTGCTGCTCAGCGGCCCGGCCACGCGCCGGGTTCTGCAGGCGGTCAACCCGGCCGCCCGCGCCCTTGGCCTGCGTGCAGGCCAGAGCCTGACTGCCGCGCAGGCCCTGGCCCAGGGCTTCAACATGGTCGAGCACGACGCGGCGGCCACCGAGCAGCAGCAACAACTGCTCGCCGCCTGGGCCTACCGCTTCAGTTCCCAAGTCAGCCTGCATTACCCGCGTGCCGTGTTGCTGGAGGTCGAATCCAGCCTCGGCCTGTTCGGCCCCTGGCCGCAATTCGAGGCGCGCTTGCGGGCGGAACTGACGGCGCTGGGCTTTCGTCACCGGATCGTGCTGGCCAGCAACCCGGTGGCGGCGCGCATGTTGGCCAATGCCTACGACGGTCTGGCCGCGACCGATGCCGAGACGACCCGCGCCGCCCTGGCTGCCATGCCCATTGACCGCCTCGGCCTGCCTGCGGAGGCGGCCACGGCGTTCGGCCGCATGGGCCTGCGCCAGCTCGACCAGGTGCTGGCGCTGCCCCGCGAAACCCTGGCCCGGCGTTTCGCCGCAGCCGTGCAGTTGCACCTTGACCGGCTGCTGGGGCAGCGCGCCATGGCCCTTGACTGTTACCTGCCGCCCGACCGTTTCGAGGCCCGCCTGGAGCTGAATTTCGATGTGGAGTCCAGCCAGGCGCTGCTGTTTCCGCTGCGTCGCCTGATCGGCGATCTGGCGGCCTTTCTCGCCGGGCGCGATGCGGGCGTGCAGCGCTTCAACCTGTTTCTGCAACACGCCGAAGGCCCGGACACCTTGTTGCAGGTCGGCCTGCTCGCCGCCGAACGCGATGCCGGGCGTTTGCTGGAACTGGCCCGCGGCCGTCTTGAGCAACTGAGCCTGAGAGCCCCGGTCCGCACCCTTCGGCTGACCGCCGAAGAGCTGCCGGCGTTCGTGCCCCAGGCCAGCGAACTGTTCTCGGCGCGACCGCAACAGCAGCACAGTTGGGAGCAGTTGCGCGAACGCCTGCGTGCGCGGCTCGGTGACGAAGCCGTGCGCGGCGTCGGGCTGGTGGCCGACCACCGCCCCGAATGCGCCTGGCGCAGCGATGGTCCGGCCTTGTCGCCGGCCAGCGGCAACCAGGCCCCGCGCCCCGGTTGGTTGCTGGCCGAGCCGCGCGCCGTGCCGCCGACGAGCGTGCGCCTGCTGGCCGGGCCGGAGCGCATCGAGTCTGGCTGGTGGGACGGCGGCGATGTGCGGCGCGATTACTACCGGGTCGAAACCGATAGCGGCCTGCGCGGCTGGGCCTACTTTCACAGCGGCGAGCGCGATGTGCTGTGGCTGCAGGGCTGGTTCGCATGAGCATGGGGTATGCCGAGTTGCACTGCCTGTCGAACTTCAGTTTCCAGCGCGGCGCGTCCAGCGCCCAGGAGTTGTGTGGCCGCGCCCGGCAACAGGGTTATCAGGCCCTGGCGATCACCGACGAGTGCACCCTCGCCGGTATCGTCCGCGCCTGGCAGGCGGCGCATGAGGTGGGGCTGCCGCTGATCGTCGGCAGCGAAATGCGCGTCGAGAACGGCCCGAAGCTGGTGCTGCTGGTGGAGAACCTGCGGGGTTACCAGCACCTGTGCGGCCTGATCACCCGGGCCCGGCGACGGGCGGAGAAGGGCAGCTATCGGTTGCTGCGCGAGGATTTCGACAATCCTCCGGAAGGCCTGCTGGCGTTGTGGGTTCCGGATGACCTCGACGACCCGGAGCCAGGGCACTGGCTGCGCGACGTGTTCGCCGAGCGCCTGTGGCTGACGGTGCAACTGCATCACGGCCACGACGATCGTCAGCGTCTGGAGCGCTTGCTGGCGCTGGCCACGACCCTGGGCATTCCGGCGGTGGCCAGCGGTGATGTGCACATGCACGCTCGCGGTCGACGCGCCTTGCAGGACTGCATGACCGCCATTCGCCATCACACCACCGTCGCGGAAGCCGGGCACCGCCTGTTCGCCAATGGCGAGCGGCACCTGCGCAGCCTGCCGCAACTGGCGGCGCTGTACCCGTTTGCGTTGCTGGAAGAAAGCACGCGGATCGCCGAGCGCTGCCACTTCGACCTCAAGCGTGACCTGAAATACCACTACCCCCACGAAGTCGTGCCCGCCGGCTACAGCGCCAGCGCCTGGTTGCGCGCGCTGTGCGAGCGGGGCATCCCCCGGCGCTGGCCGCAGGGCATCGGTGCCAAGGACCGCGAGGCGCTGGAGCACGAGCTGGAACTGATCACCGACCTCAACTACGCGTCCTATTTCCTGACGGTCCACGACATTGTCCAGTTCGCCCGCGAGCGAGGCATCCTCTGCCAGGGTCGGGGTTCTGCGGCCAACTCGGTGGTGTGTTTCGTGCTGGGTATCACCGAGCTCGACCCGAGCCGGAGCAATCTGCTGTTCGAGCGTTTCCTGTCCCGCGAGCGCAACGAGCCGCCGGATATCGACGTGGACTTCGAGCACGAACGCCGCGAGGAAGTCCTGCAATACGTGTTCAACCGCTATGGTCGCCATCGGGCGGCGTTGACTGCGGTGGTCAGTAGCTACCACGCTGCGGGCGCGGTGCGGGATATCGGCCGGGTGCTGGGCCTGCCACCGGATCAACTGGGTGCCCTGGCCGATTGCTGCGGGCGCTGGAGCGATCGTGTGCCGTCCGCCGAACGCCTGGTCGAAGCCGGTTTCGACCCGGACAGCCCGCTGCTGCACCGGGTGCTGACGCTCACCGGCGAGCTGATGGGTTTTCCTCGGCACCTGTCCCAGCACCCCGGTGGTTTCGTCATCAGCGAGCAACCGCTGGACACCCTGGTGCCGGTGGAAAACGCAGCGATGGAAGGGCGCACGGTGATCCAGTGGGACAAGGACGACCTCGATGCCGTCGGTCTGCTCAAGGTCGATGTGCTGGCCCTCGGCATGCTCAGCGCCTTGCGCCGTTGTTTCGACCTGTACGCCTTGCATCGCGGCCAGCGCCTGACCATTGCCAGCATTCCCGCCGATGACACGCCGACCTACGACATGATCAGCCGCGCCGACACCATCGGCGTGTTCCAGATCGAGTCGCGGGCGCAGATGGCCATGTTGCCGCGATTGAAGCCCAGAAAGTTCTACGACCTGGTGATCCAGGTGGCGATCGTCCGGCCGGGGCCGATCCAGGGCGATATGGTTCATCCCTTTCTGCGGCGACGTAACGACAAGGAGGAAGTGACGTATCCGTCCCTCAAGCTCAAGGCGGTATTCGAGCGCACCTTGGGCGTGCCGCTGTTCCAGGAGCAGGTCATGTCCCTGGCCATCGTCGCCGCCGACTACACCCCCGGCGAAGCCGACGAACTGCGCCGCTCCATGGCCGCCTGGAAGCGCCACGGCGGTCTGGAACCCCACCGCCAGCGGCTGACCGAAGGCATGCTGAGAAACGGCTACGACCTGGCGTTCGCCGAGCGCATCTTTGAGCAGATCAAGGGCTTCGGCAGCTACGGTTTTCCCGAGTCCCACGCCGCCAGCTTTGCCTTGCTGACCTACGCCAGTTGCTGGCTGAAGTGCCATGAGCCGGCGATCTTCGCCTGTGCGTTGATCAACAGTTGGCCGATGGGGTTCTACAGCCCCGACCAGATTCTGCAGGACGCGCGCCGCCACCGGATCGAGACCCGTCCGGTGGATGTGCATCACAGCGATTGGGATTGCGCCCTGGAACCGGGTGAAGACGGTCAGTTGGCGCTGCGCCTGGGCTTGCGCCAGGTACGCGGGTTTCGCCAGGACGATGCCCTGCGTCTGGTGCGGGTGCGGGAAGAACGGGGTTTTCGCGATGTCGCCGACCTGTGCCTGCGCGCCAGCCTCGACGGTCGCGCCCGTGACCTGCTGGCCGATGCCGGTGCCCTCGCGGCGCTGGCCGGGCACCGCTATCAGGCGCGCTGGGAGGTGGCGGCGGTGCAGGCGCAATTGCCGCTGTTCGCCGGCATCGAACCCACCGCCGAAGCGCCCGTCGAGTTACCTGCGCCGAGCATCGGCGAAGACCTGTTCGCCGATTACCAGAGCGTGGGCACCACCTTTGGCCCACACCCGCTGTCGTTGTTGCGTCGACGCCTGACGGGGCTGGGTTGTCGCAGTTCGCAGGGGCTGGAGGGCGTGGCCCATGGTGATGTGATCAGCGTGGCGGGTCTGGTGGTGGGCCGGCAGCGACCGCAGACCGCCAGCGGCGTGACCTTCGTCACCCTGGAAGATGAGTTCGGCATGCTCAATGTGGTGGTCTGGCGCGACCTGGCCGAGCGTCAGCGGCGGGTGCTGGTGGGGGCGCAATTGATGCGGGTGATGGGCAAGCTGGAGTTTGCCGACGGCGTGCGCCATCTGATCGCCCGCCGCCTGGAAGATCTCAGCCCGCTGTTACACGGGCTGGATGTGCGCAGCCGGGACTTTCACTGAGCCTCAGACCATCGCCAGGCGCTGCTTGCGGGTCGGCGCAGGAAACGCCTGGTCGATGGCGTGCAGGTCTTCGGCGCGCAAGGTCAGGTTGGCCGCGGCGGCATTGAGCTGGACATGGCGCGGCTCCACCGCCTTGGGAATGGCGATCACCCCGTCCTGGCGGGTGACCCAGGCCAGGCACACCTGCGCCGGCGTGACGCCATGGGCTTCGGCGATCTGCGTCAGCACCGGGTGGCGCAGCAGGCGGCCTGCCTGGGCCAGCGGGCAGTAGGCCATGACTGGCACCTGCTGCTCGCGGCACCACGGCAGCAGGTCGAACTCGATGCCACGTTGCTCGGGGTTGTACAGCACCTGATTGGTGGCGCAGGTCGGCTGATCGAGTTCACGCATGTCGTCAGTGTCGAAGTTGGACACGCCCCAGCGCCCGATCTTGCCGGCCTCGCGCAACTGCTCGAAGGCTTCGACGGTTTCTTCCAGCGGGTACTGACCGCGCCAGTGCAGCAGATAAAGGTCGATGTGCTCGGTGCCGAGGCGCTGCAGGCTGCGTTCGCAGGCGGCGATGGCGCCTTTGCGGCTGGCGTTGTGCGGGTAGACCTTGCTGACCAGGAATACCTTGTCGCGACGGCCAGCCAGCGCCTGGCCGACCACCTTTTCCGCGCCGCCTTCGGCGTACATCTCCGCGGTGTCGATCAGCGTCAGGCCGAGGTCGATGCCCTGTTGCAGGGCTGCGACTTCACGCGGGCGCTGGCCAGGGTCCTCGCCCATGTACCAGGTGCCTTGGCCGATGATGGGCACCTGTTTGTCGCCGAGCGTTGTGTTGCGCATGGTTGAACATCTCCTTCTTGAGTGTAGTGGGGCCGCACATCACACCAGCGCGGGCTCCTTGATCTGTTCCATCAATACGTCCAGCACCGCCTGCGCCGCCGCCGACAGCTTGTGGTCCGCCAGCAGGATCACCCCGATCCGCCGCTCGATACTTGGTGCCACCAGCGGCACGCATTGCGCCCCCAGCTCGCGCATCTGGCCGATGCACAAGGCTGGCACCGCGCTGACCCCCAACCCATTGGCGACCATCCGGCCAATCGTGGACAACTGATGGCTCTCGAACGCCACCGCCAGCTTGCCGTGGTCCGCCGCCACATGCCGTTCCAGCAGCAGGCGCACCGCCGAAGGACGTTGCAGGGTGATGAAATCTTCCTTGAGCAGCTCTTGCCAGCGCACCTGTGGCTGCTGTGCCAACGGTGAGTCGGTTGGCACCACCGCGACGAAGCGGTCCAGGTAGAGCGGCTTGAACAGCAGCGGTTCGCTGGTTTCCGGCTCGAAGCCGATACCCAACTCGACCCGCCGATGGCGCACCAGTTCCAGCACTTGTTCGTTGATCACGTCATGCACGGTGACGTTGACCCGCGGGTAACGCTCGCGAAACACCTTCAACACCGGCGGCAGCAGGTTACCGGCGAAGGCCGGCATGGCGGCGATGGACACCCGCCCCAGTTGCAGGGTGAAGCGCTGGCGCAGCAGCTCTTCGGTGTTGTCCCAGTCGGCCAGCAGTTGCCGGGCCAACGGCAGCAGGACTTCGCCCTCCGGGGTCAGGCTGACGCTGCGCGTGGTGCGGCTGAGCAGGGTGCCGCCCAGGTGTTCTTCCAGGCTCTTGATGGTCAGGCTCAGGGCTGGCTGCGACAGGTGCAGGTGCTCGCCGGCCTGGGCAAAGCTCTGGTAAGTGGCGACGGCGACGAAGGCACGCAATTGCTTGACGTTCATGGAATTGTTTTAAAAACCAAATCAATCGATGAGAAAAACAAAATTAACAAATCAGTCGCCAGGGGAGAAGATGCCGACAGACGCTTCCCGACACGCTGTCGGGCTCTTACAACGACAAAAGGCGGATCAGCATGGCCGGACTGGACAAGCGCGTAGCAACCTATGAACAGGCCCTCGAAGGCCTGACCGACAACATGACGGTACTGGCGGGTGGTTTTGGCCTGTGCGGCATCCCGGAAAACCTCATCGCTGAAATCAAGCGCCGCGGCGTCAGCGGCCTGACCGTGGTTTCGAACAACTGCGGCGTTGATGGTTTCGGTCTGGGCGTGCTGCTGGAAGACCGCCAGATCCGCAAGATGATCGCCTCCTACGTTGGCGAAAACGCCGAGTTCGAGCGCCAGTTGCTCAGCGGCGAGCTGGAGGTGGAACTCACCCCGCAAGGCACCCTGGCCGAGAAAATGCGCGCTGGCGGCGCCGGTATTCCGGCCTTCTACACCGCCACCGGCTACGGTACGCCGGTTGCCGACGGCAAGGAAGTGCGCCAGTTCAACGGACGCAACTACATCCTCGAAGAAGCCATCACCGGTGATTTCGCCATCGTCAAAGGCTGGAAAGCCGACCACTACGGCAACGTGGTCTATCGCAACACCGCACAGAACTTCAATCCGCTGGCGGCCACCGCCGGCAAGATCACCGTGGTCGAGGTCGAGGAAATCGTCGAGCCGGGCGTGCTGCTGCCGAGCGAGATCCATACCCCGGGCATCTACGTCGACCGGGTCATTGTCGGCACGTTCGAAAAGCGCATCGAAAAACGCACGGTCAAAGCCTGACCCGTCCTTGCACAGAACAACAAAGAGATCCTGACCATGGCACTTACCCGCGAACAAATGGCCCAGCGCGTCGCCCGCGAACTCAAGGACGGCTACTACGTCAACCTCGGCATCGGCATCCCGACCCTGGTGGCCAACTATGTCCCGGCTGATATCGACGTGATGCTGCAGTCGGAAAACGGCCTGTTGGGCATGGGCGAATTCCCTACCGAAAGCCAGCTCGATGCCGACATGATCAACGCCGGCAAGCAGACCGTGACCGCCCGGCGTGGCGCGTCGATCTTCAACTCCGCCGAGTCCTTCGCCATGATCCGTGGCGGCCATGTCGACCTGACCGTGCTTGGCGCGTTCGAGGTGGATGTGGAAGGCAACATCGCCTCGTGGATGATCCCCGGCAAGCTGGTCAAGGGCATGGGCGGGGCGATGGACCTGGTGGCTGGCGCCGACAACATCATCGTCACCATGACCCACGCTTCCAAGGACGGCGAGTCCAAGCTGCTGCCGCGTTGCAGTCTGCCGCTGACCGGTGCCGGCTGCATCCGCAAGGTGCTGACCGACCTGGCTTACCTGGAGATCGAGAACGGCACGTTCATCCTGCGCGAGACGGCGCCGGGGGTGAGTGTCGAGGAAATCATCGAGAAGACTGCGGGCAAGCTGATCGTGGCGGATGATGTGAAGGAAATGACCTTCTGATTTTGTAGGGACTTTCGGGCCTCATCGCTGGCAAGCCAGCTTCCACAACTACAGCGCTGTTCTGACGATCTGCGATGCCCGTGGGAGCTGGCTTGCCAGCGATGAGGCCCAAAGGCCAGCGAATACACACCGGGTTGTAAATGCACTCGCGGGGCCGGCCCGGGACAAGGAACCACGCACTCCTTGCCCCGAACCGACCCCGCGATTGTTTTTCTACGCCTTCACATCCCGCTCATCCTGCGCCACCACCGCCTGGCACAACTCGATCATCTGTTCGCGCATCCAGCGGTTGGCCGGGTCCTGGTCGGTGCTTTCGTGCCAGTACAAATGGGTTTCCAGCGGCGGCACGTCATTCACCGGCAGGCTCGCGTAGTTGAGGCTGTGCCGGCGGGCGAAGCGCTCGGGCACGGTCATGACCATGTCGGTCTGCTGCAAGACCTGCGACGCCATCAGGTAATGCTGCGAACGCAGCGCGATCCGCCGTTGCAGGCCCATCTTGCCCAGCGCCAGGTCGACATAACCCAGGCCGTTGCGGCGGCTGGAAATGTGGATGTGGGTCAGGCTCATGTACTCGTCGAGGCTGATCTTGTCCTTGGCCATCGGGTGGCCCTGGCGCATGGCGCACACGTATTGGTCCTGGATCAACTTGACGTGGCGCACCTGCGGGTCGGTGTTGAGCGGCGCATCGACGGCGAAATCCAGGCGGCCAGCGGCCAGTTCCTTGGTGGTTTCGCGGCGTTTGCACAGGAAACTCTCGATCACCACCGCCGGCGCCAGGCGCCGCAAGCGCTGGAACAGCGGCGGCAGAACCACCGCCTCGGTGAGGTCGGTCATGCTGATGCGGAAGGTCTTGTTGGCCTGCAGCGGATTGAAGATGCGGCTTTCCTGCACCGACACCCGCAGCAGCGACAGCGCGTTGCGCACCGGACCGATGATGTTCTGCGCCATGGGCGTCGGCACCATGCCCTGGGCAGTGCGCACGAACAGCGGGTCATTGAAGGTTTCGCGCAGGCGGGCGAGGGCGTTGGATACCGCCGGCTGGGTGATGCCGACGATCTGCCCGGCGCGGGTCAGGTTGGCTTCGGTGTAGATGGCATCGAAAACGATGAACAGATTGAGGTCGACCTTGCTCAAGTTCATGGCACTGCTCTTGTTGGCGTTATGGGGTCGATCATATATCGGTTATGAATGTTTATACACGCCGAAAATAGACTAGGTGGATTTTGCCCGGTGATCTAGCATCGATTCCAGATCCCTTTCACGAAGAAGGTACTGCTCATGGATTTCGCCTACTCACCCAAGGTCCAGGCCCTGCGCGAACGTGTCACCGCGTTTATGGACGCCTATGTCTATCCCGCTGAACCGGTGTTCGAGCAACAGGTCGCCGAGGGCGATCGCTGGCAACCGACCGCGATCATGGAAGAACTGAAGAACAAGGCCAAGGCCGAGGGCCTGTGGAACCTGTTCCTGCCCGAGTCGGAACTGGGCGCCGGGCTGACCAACCTGGAGTACGCGCCGCTGGCGGAAATCATGGGCCGTTCGTTGCTGGGGCCGGAGCCGTTCAACTGCTCGGCGCCGGACACCGGCAATATGGAAGTGCTGGTGCGCTACGGCAGCGCCGAGCAGAAACGCCAGTGGCTGGAGCCGCTGCTGCGCGGTGATATTCGCTCGGCCTTCGCCATGACCGAGCCGGACGTCGCGTCGTCCGACGCCACCAACATGGCCGCCCGCGCGGTGCGCGACGGCGACGAGTGGGTCATCAGCGGTCGCAAGTGGTGGACCTCCGGCGCCTGCGATCCGCGCTGCAAAGTGATGATCTTCATGGGCCTGAGCAATCCGGAAAACCCGCGTCACCAGCAGCACTCGATGATTCTCGTGCCGACCGACGCGCCCGGCGTGACGATCGTCCGTCCGCTGCCGGTGTTCGGCTACGACGACGCGCCGCACGGCCACGCCGAAGTGCTGTTCGAGAACGTGCGTGTTCCGTATGACAACGTGATCCTCGGCGAGGGCCGTGGTTTCGAAATCGCCCAGGGCCGCCTTGGCCCGGGCCGTATCCACCACTGCATGCGTTCGATCGGCATGGCCGAGCGGGCGCTGGAACTGATGTGCAAGCGCTCGGTGGAGCGCACCGCTTTCGGCCGGCCACTGGCGCGGTTGGGCGGCAACGTCGACAAGATCGCCGATTCGCGGATGGAGATCGACATGGCCCGCCTGCTGACCCTGAAAGCGGCGTACATGATGGACCACGCGGGCAACAAGGTGGCCCGTAGCGAAATCGCCCAGATCAAGGTGGTGGCGCCGAACGTGGCGTTGAGGGTCATCGACCGGGCGATCCAGATTCACGGTGGTGCCGGGGTTTCCGCCGACTTCCCGCTGGCCTACATGTACGCCATGCAGCGCACCCTGCGCCTGGCCGACGGCCCGGATGAAGTACACCGGGCGGCGATCGGCAAGTACGAGATCGGCAAGTATGTGCCGAAGGAAATGCTGCGCGGCAGTCACTGATACGTTCAGCAAGTACTTGTCGCTCTGTTGGCCTTATCGCTGGCAAGCCAGCTTCCACACAGTCCAAAGCCTGTGGGCGCTGGCTTGCCAGCGATGAGGCCATATGTTCAATGCTCTTTCTGCGGCTCCTTCTCATCCCGCGTCTTGAACAGCGACAGCACCACCCCGCCCGCCAGCAGCCCGAACGTCACCCCCAGCGACAACAACGCCGGAATCTTGCCGATGAACCCGTGCAGGAAAATCTTGCCGCCAATGAAGATCAGCACCAGCGCCAACGCGTACTTCAGGTAGACAAACCGGTGCATCAACGCCGCCAGGGCGAAATACAACGCGCGTAGCCCGAGGATCGCGAAGATGTTCGAGGTGTAGACGATGAACGGGTCCTGGGTGATGGAGAAGATCGCCGGCACGCTATCTACGGCGAACACCAGGTCGGCCAGTTCGATCAGCACCAGGGCAAGAAACAGCGGCGTGGCGTAGCGGATCGCCTTCGATTGCCCCGCCGGAACCAGGCGCACGAAGAAGCGTGCACCGTGCAACTGGTCGGTGACCCGCACATGCTTGCGGATGAATTTGATGAAGGGGTTGTTAGCCAGGTCCGGGTGCGACTCCTGGCGGCTGAACAGCATCTTCACCCCGGTAATCAGCAGGAACGCGCCGAACATATAGAGAATCCAGTCGAACTCCTTCACCAGCGCGCTGCCGACGCCGATCATGATCGCCCGCAACACCACCACACCGAGAATGCCCCAGAACAGCACGCGGTGCTGGTAACGCCGGGGAATGCCGAAGAAGCCGAAGATCATCGCCATGACGAACACGTTGTCCATCGACAGCGACTGTTCCACCAACATCCCGGTGTAGAACTCCAGGGCACTCTGGGCGCCCAATTCGTACCAGATCCAGCCGCCGAACATCACGCCCACGCTGAAATAGCCGGCATACAGCAGCAGGCTTTCACGCATTTCGATTTCGTGCTGGTCGCGGTGCAGCACCCCGAGGTCGAAGACCAGCAGGGCGATGACGATCACGATAAAGGCCAGCCAGAGCAGGCTGCTGGTGCCGAGGAATTCGGCGCTGAAAAAATCTTGCAGAGCTGTCATGAGCCCCTCCCGATGTCGTAGTTGGCAAGCAACTGTGACTCCGACATGGCGGTTGGCGACCGTCAGAGGGGCCCGGCGTCACATGCTCCAGCCTAGTTGCCGGACACGGGGCGGGGCGGGCGAGAGCGTTACAAGGTCTTACAAGACTTTAAGAAATTTCCTTCAGCGCACCGTTCTTTCAATACACCCAGGCTTCAACCCGGCGATTGCGGATGCGGCCCTGGGTATCGGTGTTCGCCGCGACCGGCAATTCGGCGCCGAGGCCGATGACGTCGCGCAGGGTGACCTCGTGCCTGGCCAGTTCGCGGCGCACCGCCATTGCCCGCAGGCGCGACAACAGGTCGGCGCGACGGGCGTCGTCCTTGGCGTCGCCGAAACCCACCAGCACCACTTTGCCGTCGAGCTTGCGGTTCTGTCGCAGGTAGTCCGCCAGCCGCTCGATATCCCGCAGGGCCTTGTTGTCCAGGGTCGCGCTGCCTTCCTGGAAACGGAAATTGACCGACAGCCGCCGCGCCTCGCTGAGCAGGTGGCGATAGCGCGGCGGCAGGTCGGCCTGGGGTGGTTCGCTGAGCGGGCGCACCTGCTGGGCGACGAAGCCGTTGCTGGCGACGATGGCCTGGCCGCGCGGGCTTTGGGTGAAGTCCAGCAGCGCCTTGGCCAGGGGATTGCGTTGCGTCGGCGGCAGGTAGAAATACAGCCGCCGCGACAACGGATAGTCCTCGCTGGCGATCTGCTCGGCGCTCGGCAGCATGGCCCGCGAGGCCCCGTCGGCAACCGCCAGCACCCGCGCGCCGTGGACGGTGGTCAGGCTGCTGAAACCGATGGCCTGGCGGTCGTGGCGCACCGCTTCGGCCAACTGCTCGCCGGACTCGAAGCGCCGGGCGCTGCTGGCGAGGCGCTGGTGATGCGGGTCGAGCACCAGCGTCTTGAAGGTTTCCCAAGTGCCGGAGCGGTCGTCGCGGGCATACAACTGGATCGGCCCGCCGCCGACGCCGAGTTCTTCCCAGGTGGCGATGCGCCCGGAAAAGACCCCGGCCAGTTGCTCGGTGGTCAGTTGCGGAAGCGGGTTGTCCGGGTGGACCAGCACCGCCACGCCGTCCAGAGCGATGACCTGCTCGGCGTCGGCGCCGGTCAGGTTGCCCAGGGCCTGGAGTTCCGCCTGTTCGCTGTCCTTGATCGGGCGTGAGGCGGCGGCGAGGTCGGCGCTGCCGTTTTTCAGTGCGATAAAACCGGTGCTGCTGCCGTGGGCGGCGATCTCCACCCGCTGCACCTGGCCGTTGTCGTCGCGGCCCAGCACGCGCACTTCATTGGCGACGTCCGATGGCAGGGTCTCGACATTGCGCAGGCCACGTTCTTCCAGCAGGCCACGCACCAGCGCAGGCGCCAGCACCGCGCCGATGGTGTTGGAGCCCTGGATGCGCAGGGTGTCGGCGGCGGCAAGGGGCGCGAGCAGAATAAGGAGAAGGGCACAGGGGCGGATCATTGCCGGCGGAGACTCTGGAAACGAAGGTTTCGGCAGATTAAGACAGGCAGGTGACCGAAAGATGACAGGTGCGGCGGAGGCTGATCGCGAGCAGATGGCCCTTGTGGGGGACCGCAAAGCGGTCCCCGGATCGATCAGCTCAATTCAAGCCAGATCGGCGCGTGGTCGGAAGGCTTTTCCATCCCGCGCAACTCATAATCCACACCTGCCGCCTTGACCCGCGGCAACAGCGCATGGGAGGTCAGGATCAGGTCGATGCGCAGGCCGCGCTTGGGCTGGTCTTCGAAGCCGCGGCTGCGGTAGTCGAACCAACTGAACTGGTCCACCACTTCCGGGTGCAGGTGGCGGAAGCTGTCGGTCAGGCCCCAGTTCTTCAGGCGGGCCATCCACTCGCGCTCTTCGGGCAGGAAGCTGCACTTGCCGGTCTTCAGCCAGCGCTTGGCGTTGTCGGCGCCGATGCCGATGTCGCAGTCTTCCGGCGAGATGTTCACGTCGCCCATCACCACTACCGGCTGGTCGTTCTTGAACTGGGTTTCCAGCAGTGCCTGCAGGTCGCTGTAGAAGCGCTGCTTGGCCGGGAACTTGGTGGGGTGATCGCGGCTTTCACCTTGTGGGAAGTAGCCGTTCATGATGGTGATCGGGTTGCCATTGTCGTCGGCGAACGTGCCCCAGATGAAACGGCGCTGGGCGTCTTCTTCGTCGGTCGAGAAGCCCTTGAACAGGCTCAGTGGCGGCTTGCGCGAGAGCAGGGCGACGCCGTAATGGCCTTTCTGGCCATGGAAATGGACGTGGTAACCGAGGGCCTGGACGTCCGCCAGTGGGAACTGTTCGTCCGACACCTTGGTTTCCTGCAGGCCGATGACATCGGGCTGGTGCTTGTCGATCAACGCCGCCAATTGATGGGGCCGGGCGCGCAGGCCGTTGATGTTGAACGAGACGATCTTCATGGAAACAGGGTCCTGGGTAAAAGGCTGGATGCTAGCCGACATCGGCCTGGCCGGCCAGCGATGATGCCGTTGAAGCGGCTGTCTATACTCCAGCCCAACCAAGAAGGAACGTTGGCGCCGCCCGCATCTCAAAGAGCCATGCCCAACTGCCATCAGGAGAACCGTGACCATGCCTGAATCGACCCCCGCGCCGGCCGAAGTCCGTCTACTCGACAGTGGCTACAGCCGCGAGGCACGTTCGCTGCTCTACCACGCCTACCGCCACGAACCCACCTACGGTTACCTGTTTGAAGCCGAACGCGCCGGCTTCGACCAGCGCGTGCGGGCGCTGGTCCGCGAGCGGGTGCGTCAGCACTTCTATCAGGAGTTGCCGGCAATTGGCCTGCTGGTGGACGACCGCTTGATCGGCATCGCCCTGATCTCGCCGCCGGTACGCCGCCTGGGCGTCACCGACAGTTGGGCCTGGCGCATGCGCATGGTGTTGAGCGCCGGCTTCCGTTGCACCCGCCGCTACCTCGATTATCGCGCCGCGCTCATGGCCTGCCTGCCCGGCGACGCCGTGCATGTGCTGCCGCTGCTGGGCATTCATCCGCAGTTCCAGGGCAAGCACTACGGCGAGCAATTGCTGACGGCGGTCCACGACTGGTGCGCCGAGGATGAAAATTCCCACGGCGTGGTGCTGGATACCGGCAATGAGCATTACCTGGCGTTCTACCAGCGCCAGGGCTACCAGGAAATTGGCGAAATCGCTGTGGGACCGATCCGCGAGCATGTGTTTTTTCACCCGGGACCACAGCGGGTCGCACAGGAAAGTGCCTGACGCAGGCCCGACCCAGACGCCTTTCGGGTTCCAGCCATTCGCCAGGCTCTGGTAGCATCCGCGCCTATGACGTATTCAGGACGCTTCACCTGCGGTTTGATCCTGTGCCTGGCCAGCAGCTTCGCGGCGGCGGCACAGAGTGAGCTGGTTATCCGCATCAAACCCGCCAATAACGACCTCAAGGCCAATGTCGAGGGCTATATCGGTAGCCTCGGCGAGCGCGATGAAGAGGCGCTGCTGCGCTTCAGCCGCGGGGCCGAGGAACAGGCCCGCAAGGCCGCCCAGGCCCTGGGTTACTACCAGGCGCAGATCGACAGCGAGGTGCTGCCGCCGCGCGACGATGACAAGGGCCCGCGCCTGCGTTTGAACATCGAGCCGGGCGAGCCGATCCGCCTGCGCGACGTCAGCGTGCGCATCGAAGGCCCGGCCAGCCAGCTCAAATCCTTCCGGGTCCCCGACAGCCGTGCCCTGCGCAGCGGCGAAGTGCTCAATCACGGTCACTACGAAGACGCCAAGCGGCTGATCCAGAACCAGGCGTCGCGCTACGGTTTCTTCAAGGGCCACTTCGTGCGCAACCGCCTGGCGGTGGACCCGGCTGCCGGGGTCGCGGATATCGAACTGGTCTACGACAGCGGCCCGCGCTACAGCCTGGGCCGTGTGCAGTTCGACGGCGATTCACCGTTCGACGAAGAGCTGCTGCAACGCATGGTGCCGTTCAAGGAAGGCACGCCCTACGACTCCGAGTTGATCGCTGAACTGAACAACGCGCTGCAATCGAGCGGCTACTTCGAAGGCGTGCGGGTCGATGCCGCGCCGACCGCAGCAGTGGGCCAGAGCATTCCGGTGGATGTCCAGGTGCAGACCCGCAAACCGCGGACCATGAGCCTGGGCCTCGGCTTCTCGACCGACGTCGGTCCGCGTGGCAAGGCCGGCTGGACGCGCCACTGGGTCAACCCGCAAGGCCACAGCTACGGCATCGAAACCGAATTGTCGGCGCCGCGGCAGAACGTCGGCCTGTGGTACGACGTGCCCCTCGACCCGCCGCTCACCGACAAGCTGCGCTATGCCGGCGGTTATCAATATGAAGAGATCGCCGGCACCGACACCCTCAGCAAGCTGCTGACCGTCGGCCCGGAATGGCACAGCAAGTTGCCCAGCGGCTGGCAGCGGGTGATTTCGTTGAAATGGCAGCGCGAAGAATATCGCCTCGGCGACGACTCCGGCCTCAGCACCCTGTTGATGCCCGGCGTCAGCTACAGCTACCTGCGCAGCGACAACCGTATCGATCCGCACAATGGCTATCGCCTGCAATTCGATGTGCGGGTGGCCAAGGAAGGGTTGCTCTCGGACACCAACCTGGTCAACGGCACCGTGCTGGTCAAGGGCCTGACCACGCTGGCGCAGAACCACCGTTTCCTCGGCCGCGTGCAGTTCGGCGGCAGCGCCACCAACGGCTACAAATCGGTGCCGCCATCGCTGCGCTTCTTCGCCGGTGGCGACCAGAGCGTGCGCGGCTACGACTACCAGACCCTGTCACCGGAGAATGGCGACGGCGACCGCATCGGTGGCCGCTACATGGTTGCCGGCAGCGCCGAGTACCAGTACCAGATCGCCGACAAATGGCGGCTGGCGACCTTCGTCGACCAGGGCAACTCCTTCAACAATCTCGACTTCCCCAGCCTCAAGACCGGCGTCGGCTTCGGCGTGCGCTGGGTTTCGCCGGTGGGCCCACTGCGCCTGGACCTGGCCAAGGCGCTGGATGACGACGGCGGTATTCGTTTGCACTTCTCGATGGGGCCGGAGCTGTGAAGCAGGTATCGAAATGGATCGCGATCAGCCTGTTCGCGCTGCTGGTCTTGCTGCTTCTGGCGCTGGGGCTGGTACTCGGCACCCAGGCCGGCAGCCGTTGGGCACTGGGCCTGGTGCCCGGGCTTGAGGTGGACGGTTTTCAGGGCACCCTCGCCGGGCAGTGGCAGGCGGAGAAGCTGGTCTGGCAGTCGGGTGGCGACCGGGTCGAACTGGTCGCGCCGCTGCTGGAGTGGACGCCCGGTTGCTTGCTGCGGCGCACCCTGTGCGTGGACAAACTGCACGCGGCGCAGGTCGAACTGACCTTCGCGCCCACCGAAACGGACCCTGACAGCGGGCCGTTGAAACTTCCCGAACTCGACCTGCCGCTGGCCATTGAACTGGGCGAAGTGCAGGTCGGCACCCTGCGTCTGGACGGCGCCGAACAGTTGAGCGGCCTGACCCTGGCGGCGCACTGGACCCGTGAAGGGCTGAAGATCGACAGCCTCGACCTCAAGCGCGAAGACCTGCACCTGACCCTTCAGGGTCTGCTGCAACCCGGCGGCGACTGGCCGTTGCAGGCCGAAGGGCAGTTGCAATTGCCGGCAGTGGACGGCCAGGCCTGGAACCTGGCGTTGCAGGTCAAGGGCGAACTGCAGAAGAGCCTGGACCTGCAAGCCGACAGCAGCGGCTATCTGCAAGGTCGCCTCAGCGGCCAGTTGCAGCCGCTGGCCGACAACTTGCCGGCGCAAGTGCGCCTGAGCGCCACCGGCTTCAAGGCGCTGGGCAGCCTGCCGGACACCCTGCGTTTCGAGCAGTTGGAACTCACCGCCCACGGCGACCTCAAGGCCGGCTATCAACTGATCGGTGCGGGCAACCTGGCGGCGGAGCAGGGGCCGATCAACCTGGCCCTGCGCGGACGGGTCGATGCCAAGGGCGCCGAAGTGGCGGCCCTCGACCTGACCGCCACCCCGGCGCAACGCCTGGGTCTGACCGCCAGCGCCAACTGGGAACAGGCCCTGACGGCCACCGCCGCTCTCGATTGGCAGGACTTTCCCTGGCTGCGGCTCTACCCGCTGGAGCAACCGCCGCAAGTGCAGTTGCACCGGCTCAAGGCCCAGGTGCAGTACCGCGATGGCAACTACGAAGGTGATTTCAACGGCGACCTCGACGGCCCGGCTGGCGCGTTCAAAGTCAGCAGTCCGTTCAAGGGCGACCTCGGCAAGATCAGCCTGCCGCAGCTCGCACTGGAAGCAGGCCAGGGCAAGGCTGCCGGCAGTGTCAGCGTCGCGTTCGCCGATGGCGTGGCGTGGGATGCGGCGCTGGATCTCTCGGACCTGAACCCTGCGTATTGGCTGGCGGAGATGCCCGGCACCCTGGGCGGACCGCTGCGTAGCAAAGGCGAGTTGAAGAACGAAAAACTCAGCCTCAATGCCGACCTCGACCTCAAGGGCCGACTGCGTGGCCAACCGGCGGTGTTGCAGCTCAAGGCCGAAGGCGCGGGCGAGCAGTGGACCTTGGGAACCCTGCAATTACGCCTGGGTGACAACCAGGTCATTGGCAGTGGCAGCCTGCAACAGCGCCTCGCCGGACAGATCGACCTCAACCTCCCGCGCCTCGGCCAGCTTTGGCCGCAACTGCAAGGACAGATCAAGGGCCGCGTCGATGTGGCGGGCACCCTCAAGGCGCCGCAAGGTCAGTTGAAGCTGCAAGGGCAGCAACTGGCCCAGGCAGAAAACCGCCTGCAGACCTTGAGTCTCGACGCCCGCCTCGACAGCAACCAGAAAGCCCTGATCGACCTCAGCGCCAGCGGCATTCGCGCCGGCGAGACGGCGCTCGGCACGTTGACCGCCAAGGGCCAGGGCGACATCCGCCAACAGCAGTTGCAACTGGCGCTGGACGGGCCGCAGCTCAAGCTCGACCTGGGCCTGGATGGCCAACTGGACAAGGGCAACTGGCGCGGTCGCCTGGCCTCTGGCGAGATTCGCGCCGGGGGCCAGGACTGGCGCCTGCAAGCGCCGGCGAAACTGCAGCGGCTGGCCAACGGGCAGATCGATTTCGGCACCCATTGCTGGCGGTCCGGGCAGGCCAGCCTGTGTGGCGACGAGCAGCGCCTGGCGCCGGATCCGCGGATTCGCTACCACCTCAAGCAATTCCCCCTCGACAGCCTGGCGCAATGGCTGCCCAAGGACTTCGCCTGGCAGGGCCAGCTCAACGCCGATATCAATCTCGATCTGCCAGCCAGCGGGCCGAAAGGCACGGTGCAGGTGGATGCCAGTGGCGGCACCCTGCGTATCCGCGAGAAGGGACAGTGGGTTGATTTCCCGTACCAGAGCCTGCGTCTGGACAGCACGTTGGGCCCACGTCGGGTCGATACCCGCCTGGATTTTCGCGGTGGACGCCTGGGTGAGTTGAGCCTGTCGGCGCGCATCGATCCGCTGGCGCGCAACAAGCCGCTGAGCGGCGAGTTCCGTTTGAGCGGTCTGGATCTGGCGGTGGCGCGGCCGTTTGTGCCGATGGTCGAGCGACTCGCCGGGCAACTGAATGGCAGCGGGCAGATTTCCGGCACGCTGCTGGCGCCGTTGGTCAACGGCAATCTGGTGTTGTCGGGGGGCGAGGTCGGCGGGGCGGAATTGCCGATCAGCCTGCGCGAGCTGACGGTGCGGGCGTTGATCGCGGGCGAGCAGGTTCAACTCACGGGCGACTGGCGCAGTGGCGAAGCCGGGCAAGGCCGGCTGAGTGGCGAGATCGGCTGGGGCCGGGCCCTGGCGGTGGACCTGGCGCTGCAGGGGCAGCGTCTGCCGGTCAACGTCGAACCTTACGCCGCCCTCGAAGTGGCGCCTGACCTCAAGATCAGCCTGCAGGGCGAGCGGCTGGCGATCAGCGGCAAGGTGCTGGTGCCCAAGGGCAAGATCACGGTGCGCGATCTGCCGCCGTCCACCGTCAAGGTCTCCGAGGACACGGTGATCGTTGGTCATCAGACCGAGGAAGGTAAAGCGCCGATGGCCGTGGCGATGGACATCGATGTCCAGGTGGGCCAGGAAAAACTCTCGTTCAGCGGCTTCGGCCTGACCGCCAATCTGCTCGGTCATGTGCATATCGGCGACAACCTCGATACCCGAGGCGAACTGAGCCTGTCCGATGGCCGCTACCGCGCCTATGGCCAGCGCCTGACCATCCGCCGCGCGCGTCTGCTGTTCGCGGGGCCGATCGACCAGCCGTATCTGGATATCGAAGCGATCCGCAAGACCGATGACGTGATTGCCGGGATCCGCCTCAGCGGCAGCGCCGAACAACCCACCACCCAAGTGTTCTCCGAGCCGGCCATGAGCCAGGAACAGGCCTTGTCGTATCTGGTGTTGGGGCGTCCGCTGAGTACCACCGGCGAAGACAACAACATGCTGGCGCAAGCGGCATTGGGACTGGGCCTGGCGGGGAGTGCGGGAATCACCGGCAGTCTGGCGTCGAGCCTGGGCATCGATGACTTCCAGCTCGACACCGAAGGCAGCGGCAACACCACCAGCGTGGTGGCCAGCGGCAACCTGACCGAAAAACTGAGCCTGCGCTACGGCGTGGGGGTGTTCGAACCGGCCAACACCATCGCCTTGCGCTACATGCTCAGCAAGCGTTTGTACCTGGAAGCGGCCAGCGGCGTGGCCAGCTCCCTGGATCTGTTCTACAAGCGGGACTTCTGAGGCGGCGGGTCAACGCACGGTGGCGGCGTCGATGAACTCGTTGCTGGAAGGCGGGCGGTCGTCGGGCAGGGCGGCCCGGCGCGAGGGCGAGATGAGGTGGGTGTATTCCTCGATCAGCCGGTTCAGTGCCTCCGGTGGCTCACAGGCGTGGAACTGCATGCGGATCTGCACCTCGTCGGGGTCGCGGGCCTCGCCCTGTCGTTTGGTCTGTTGCCCGACCTTGACGAAAAAACGCTGATGGCGGGCTTCCGGGCACTGGTCCGCGGCCGGCCGGGTGTTCTGGATCTTCACTGACAGGTCGACCTGCATCCGCTCCAGCGCCAGCCCGCGCGGCGCGACCAGGGCGATCAAGGGGATCTTCAGGCTGTGCTGGTCGTCCACCGCCACTTCCACCATCTTCGCTTTCATCGGTGTGCCCAGGGCTTCGGGGTCGTAGTCGAAAAACTGGTCGAACAACCTGATGTATTGCTGGGCGATCAGGCTGGTGGTGGCGGACGCGGCTTCTTGCAGGCCGCGCGTGATGTCGCACAGGTCACTCGATGCGATCGGTTCCTTGGGGGGCGTTTGATCCACGGGCAGCATTCCTCAGCGGGATGAAAGGATGCCCCGCCGGTGAGGGCGGGGCGGTCGGGGCGAGGTGTTCAGGCCGTCTGCTGGTCCGGCGCCGGCAGTTTGTTGTCGTCGGGCAGCGCCTCGGGGCTGCGGGCTTCGGTGTTGGGCAGGGTGATGGGTTTGGTGGCGGCGTCGGTGAGGAAGTCGATGACCCGCATCAGCGCCTCCGGCGGGTCCTGGCGCCGGACTTTGGTGCTGACGGCGTAGCGGGCGCGGGTGTCGGTCTTGCGGGTCTGCGTGGACTTGTGGCTGACCTGGCCGCGTACGTCCACCTTGAACGGCCCCCAACCCAGTGAGGCGCCAAACTCGGCAGAGCCGGCGGTTTCACTGGTGTTTTCCGCTTGCTGGCTGACGGTCAGTTCGAAGTCGATGGTGCCTTCTTCCACCACGATGTTCGGGTGGGCGACGGCGGCCAGCAGCGGGATCTGCATCTTGCGCGACACGGTGCCTTTGTAGACGCCTTGCTCATCAGTGAGGGCTTCGTCGTAGTCGAACTGGATGGCGACGGCCTTGCCGTCCTTGATGCAGACCCCCATGAGGAAGTCCGCGTAGGATTTGCTGGCGGTGACCTGGGCCTGGATCATGGCTTGCAGCGGGCCGGAGATCATGCGGTCGAGGGGGAGTGCGTTGATTACAGAGCCGATGAGGCCGCTGTCGAGAGTTGCCATTCAAGAGTTCCTTTTCTCGAAGTGCGCGGGATTGCGCGGGTTGCCGGCAACCTGCCGGCAGGTTGTGGATCAGCGCTGGTGTGCGTCCTGTCGGCGGATGTTGCCGATCTGACGCAGGCTCAGGCCGTACTTGTTCGCCAGCACGCTGCGGGACAGGCCGTTGGAGCTTTCCTCCTGTATCTGCTGGTTGCGCAGCTGGCGGTTGAAGTGATCGCACTTGGGGATTTCCAGCGCCATGCCGCCGTAGCGCTTGATCAGCGCTTCAAGGGCGTCGACCGGGAGAATTTCCGCCAGCGAGGTGCGTTCGAGGTGCTTGGGAATGTACTTGGGGCGCCCGCCGTAAATGCTGGTGAGGCGGTAGGCATGTTCGATGCCGATACAGTCAATGAGCATTTGCAGTGATTGCGGAAGTTGCCCGATGTCGATTCGCTTCAGTTCACAGGATTGCATGATGACTTCCTTGTTGTTGGCGTGGTGAGCAAAGGGCCACCGTGTCGGGCCATGCAGGGCTTGAATATCCGTGCCAAGCGAAGAGCGATCGAGCACTGGACTGGGCAGGTGGCGTGAGGTCGATTCTCGATCAGCCGAACGGGGGTCGCTAGGTATCAAGCAGGTCAGCGACGGTAGCCAACGAGTCAAAGAACTGTAAGTTTCATGATCGCCGGTGGTAGGCAGAACCTCTGCTTCGCGATTCCAGCCGTTGTGGTTCGGCGTCACCGCCGCGCAACACGCCACATGTGTTGGCAAAGCTCACTCAGGGACAAGGTTGGCTGACAAGCAGGCTGACCTGACCCATATGCGGCGCCATGGAGGCCTCATGGAGCTGCGGCAGGGTGCGCCAGTCGACCCACAGGCAGATGGCGCTGAGCGGGGTGCCGCTGAGCATGCCCACCACTTGCGGCTGGAAGTCGCGGCGATAGCGCACCTGGGTGGATTTTGCGGCGTCGGCGCTGTCGGCCTGGCGCAGGGTGGTCTTCACCAGCTCGGCGACCTGCGGTTGGGGGAGGGTGAAGTGGGCCATCTCGCCCGGGCTCAGGTGGCCGGCGGCGCGGGTGCGTTGCCAGAGTTGCTGCCACTGGCTGCTGCCGGCGCCATGGGCCAGGGTGGCACCGAGGGACAGCAAGGCGGATTCGGGGAGTTTTTCAGTGTTCAGCGCGTGGGCACCGAGGCTGGTGGCCAGCGTGAGGCTGCCAAGCAGAAGGCGGATGGACATGGGAGGGTCGGCTCGCTGGAGAGGGCGCAGTGCCCGGAGCCACGCATGCTTTCAGGTACGGGGGGTGTAAAAAACCGGGAAAACATCCTCGGGGCGAAAGCGGCGTTGTATCATGGCGCCCGGCCAGTTCCGGGCCGTCACCACAGTTTGTCGCAAGGATTTACCAATGACTCAACGGCAACGCCTCAAATACTCGATCCTGATGACCCTGATCCTGCTGGGCGCCATGCTGGGGATGTCCTGGCTGCAGAAACAAGGCGTGATCACCGAGCAGTTGTTCCAGTACCTGGCCATGGGCCTGGCGGTGATCTTCGTGGTCATCAACGGCATCATGCGCCGCAAGGTCAAACCCTGACGGAAGTCGAGCAGGGCGGCCGGCTTGCGCCGGCCGGTCGCTCAGCGGTTTTGTTCCAGGACGGCGCGGGCCTGGGGGTTGAGGCTGTAGCACTTGTCGCTGCCCATGTTGATCACGCCTTCCACGCACAGGCGCTTGAGCACCTCGCGCACACTGAGGAAGGACAGCGGAATATCCAGCTTCTCCAGTTGGCTGTGGATGCCGCGCACGCCGATGCTGCGACCGTCACGGTCAGCCATGTGCAAGGCGTCGATGACCTTGAGCCGGATCAGGCTGGTGCGCAGGCCGAAGACCCGCAGCAGTTCGCGGATCTGCTCGTTGCCAGCGCGTTCCTCGGTTTCCGGGGCTTCGCTCTTGACCTGTAGCGGGGCGTTGACCTTGCGTCTGTAACGCAGCGGTTGAACCGGTTGTTGTTGGTTGTACATTCGAAAAAACTCCCTTTCCAGAGCCTGTCTGTCCTGCGTTCAAAAATGACGCTCTCACCCTATAAGACGAATGAGCGCGGCAAATCTGCAACTTTTCGGAAAAAAAATTCCGCGTTCCTACCTGTAACGAAGCAAAGCCCCCTTTACCGTAAATTTTTCATGTGAGCTTCGTTCATTCAGGATGCCCCTTGATCCTGATCCGGCTGGAGTTCGCGTGATCACCTTTGCATCCCTCCCCAAACTTTGCCTGGCCACACTGCTCGTCGGCCTCGGTCTTTCGGCCCAGGCCCGGGATGTCCCGGACGACATCCACGCGGAAATCCGTCGCACCACCTTCGGTGTGCCGCACATTCTCGCCAGCGACGACCGCAGCCTGGGCTACGGCATCGGCTACGCCTACGGGCAGGACAACCTCTGCCTGCTGGCCAATGAAGTGCTGACGGTCAATGGCCAGCGCTCGCGCTACTTCGGGCCGCAACAGCGCACCCTCGAACAGCGGGAAAACCTCACCAGCGACCTGTTTTTCACCTGGCTCAACACGCCGACCTCCGTGTCGGCGTTCTGGCAGGCGCAGCCGGCGCCGATCCAGGCATTGCTGGAGGGTTACGCCAAGGGCTTCAACCGCGCGCTCGCCGAGCGCACCGCCCAGGGCCTGCCGGAGGAATGCCGGCAGGCGCAATGGTTGCGGCCGATCACGGCCTTCGATCTGGTCAAGCTGACCCGGCGCTTGCTGGTGGAAGGTGGGGTCGGCCAGTTCGCGGAAGCGGTGGTGGGGGCGAAGCCGCCGACGGTTGCGGCGCAGCGTGGCACCCACGAATTCCACCTGGCCATGGAACGTCAGCAGCGCTTTGCCCTTGAGCGCGGCAGCAACGCCGTGGCCGTTGGCCGTGAGCGTTCGGCCACGGGGCGCGGCATGCTGCTGGCCAACCCGCATTTCCCTTGGGGCGGCGGCATGCGTTTCTACCAGATGCACCTGACCGTGCCCGGCCAGCTCGATGTGATGGGCGCCGCGCTGCCGGGGCTGCCGGTCATCAATATCGGTTTCAACCAGCACCTGGCCTGGACCCACACCGTCGATGCCTCGCGCCACTTCACCCTGCACCGCCTGCAACTGGACCCGAAGGACCCGACTCGTTACCTGCTGGATGGGCAATCGTTGCCGCTGGACCGGCAGCAACTGAGCGTCACCGTCAAAGGCGCGGATGGCCAGTTGAGCACGGTGACCCGCGAATTGTTCAGCAGCCGTTTCGGCCCCGTGGTCCAGTGGCCCGGCCGCCTGGACTGGACCTCGCAGGTTGCCTTCAGCCTGCGGGATGCCAACCTCGATAACACCCGCGTGCTGCAGCAATGGCACGCGATCAACCAGGCGGACAGCCTGGCCGCGTTGCAGGACTCGGTGCAGCGTTTGCAGGGTATTCCGTGGGTCAACACGCTGGCCACCGATGCGGCCGGGCAGACCCTGTACATGAATTTCTCGGTTGTGCCCTACGTCGATACCGAATTGCTGGGCCGCTGCAGCGATCCGGCGGCCGGGCTGGAAATGATCGTCCTCGATGGTTCGCGCAGCGCGTGCAACTGGAAGGTCGATGCTCGCGCGGCGCAGCCGGGGATTTTCCCGGCGCAGATGCAACCGCACCTGAGCCGCGCGGACTTCGTCCAGCACTCCAACGACACCGCCTGGCTGGCCAACCCGGCTGAGCCGCTGACCGGCTTCTCGCCGCTGATCAGCCGCGACAGCCTGCCGCTCGGGCCGCGCAGCCGTTTCGCCCTGACCCGTCTGGAGCAGCCCGGCAAGCTCGACGCGCAAGACCTCAAGCAGATGGTCATGGACGACCAGGTCTATCTGGCCGACGTGCTGTTGCCTGATTTGCTGAAGTGGTGTGCCGGCGAGCGCGATGACGCTTCGTTGAAAGCCGTCTGCGACAGCCTGGCGGGTTGGGACCGGCGCGCCAATCTGGAGAGCGGGCTGGGCCTGGTGCATTTCCAGTCGATCATGCAGGCATTGCAGAAACAGGGCGGGTTCTGGCGCGTGCCGTTCAACCCGGCCGATCCTTGGTACACCCCGCGTGGCCTGGCTTACGAGCGTGCCGATGTCGCGGCGAAACTGCGAGACGCACTCCGCGCCTCGGCGCAGCAAGTGGCCCAGGCCGGGCTCGCTGACGAACGTCAATGGGGGCAGATTCAGCAGGCCGCCGACGGCACACCGATCCATGGCGGCCCGGCCAACCTCGGCGTGTACAACGCGATCCAGAGTGTCGAAGTGGCGCCGGGCAAACGCCTGGTGGTCAGCGGCACCAGCTACCTGCAACTGGTGACTTTCGACGACAAGGGCCCGAAAGCCCAGGGCTTGCTGGTGTTCTCCCAGTCCAGCGAGGCCGCTTCGCCCCATGGCAGTGACCAGACCCGCGCGTTTTCGGCCAAGCAGTGGTACCCGACGCCGTTCACCGAAGCGCAGATCAAGGCTGATCCGCAGTACCGCTCCCTGGTGATCCGCGCTACGGACAGCGCCGACATGGCGGCCCAGCGCTAACCGCAAAGCGCGGTCAGTTGCTGACGTCGCGCATCAGCAGGGCGTAGGCCAGTTCTGCCTGCTCCGGCACGGGCAGGTAGACCGTGTGGCCGTCACCGGGCGCGACCTCGATCGGCTTGCCCTGGCGGTCACGCAGGTCGGCCAGGTCGAAGTGGAAGTTGCCACCCGGGGTCATCAGTTCCAGGTGGTCGCCGAGGGCGAAGCGGTTCTTCACCTGGACTTCCGCCAGACCGTTGACCCGCTCGCCGGTCAGTTCGCCAACGAACTGCTGACGGTCCGACACCGAGTTGCCGCGCTGGTAATTCTGGTACTCGTCATGCACGTGGCGGCGCAGGAAACCTTCGGTGTAGCCGCGCTGGGCCAGTGATTCCAGATCCAGCATCAGCGAGCGGTCGAATTCGCGGCCGGCCACCGCGTCGTCGATGGCCTGGCGATACACCTGGGTGGTGCGGGCGCAGTAGAAGTGCGACTTGGTCCGGCCCTCGATCTTCAGCGAATGCACGCCCATGCGAGTCAGCCGCTCGACGTGCTGCACCGCGCGCAAGTCCTTGGCGTTCATGATGTAGGTGCCGTGTTCGTCTTCGAACGCCGGCATGTCCTCGCCCGGACGGTTGCTCTCCTGCAAAACGAACACCTGCTCGGTGGGCGCGCCGATACCCAGGGTCGGGTCGACTTCGCGGACGATGTCCCCGGTTTCGTTCTCGGTGGCCTCCGTCGCGGTGTATTTCCAGCGGCAGGCGTTGGTGCAACTGCCCTGGTTGGCGTCGCGGCGGTTCATGTAGCCCGACAGCAGGCAACGGCCGGAGTAGGCCATGCACAGCGCGCCGTGGACGAACACTTCCAGCTCCATTTCCGGCACGTGCTGACGGATTTCCCCGATCTCTTCCAGAGACAACTCCCGCGACAGGATCACCCGGGTCAGACCCATGCTTTTCCAGAACCTCACGCTGGCCCAGTTCACCGTGTTGGCTTGCACCGAGAGGTGAATCGGCATCTGCGGGAAGTGCTCGCGGACCAGCATGATCAGCCCGGGATCGGACATGATCAGCGCGTCCGGGGCCATGGCGATCACCGGCTCCAGGTCCTTGAGGAAGGTCTTCAGCTTGGCGTTGTGCGGGGCGATGTTGACCACCACGTAGAACTGCTTGCCCTGGGCCTGGGCTTCCTTGATGCCGAGGGCGAGGTTCGCATGGTCGAACTCGTTGTTGCGCACCCGCAGGCTGTAGCGCGGCTGGCCGGCATAGACCGCATCGGCACCATAGGCAAAGGCGTAGCGCATGTTCTTCAGGGTGCCGGCGGGGGCGAGCAGTTCGGGTTTGGTCAGGTTGGTCATGATCAGGTCGGGGCAAAAGGCGCGGATGCTACCCCAACGCCTCTTCGGATTTATTGATCTGGAGCAACGGCACTTTCTCCTTGGCGCCGCGCACTAATGCTCAGAGTGCTAAAGGAGTGGACATGAACGAAACGGCCGTACAACGAAAAACCCTTATCGGGTTACTGGTGCTGGTGACCCTGGCCTTTATCTGGATTCTCCTGCCGTATTACGGCGCGGTGTTCTGGGCGGTGATCCTCGGCATTCTCTTCGCGCCGATGCAGCGCCGGCTGCTGCTGCGCTTCAATCAGCGGCGCAATGTGGCGGCGGCGCTGACCTTGTTGACCTGCCTGCTGATCGCGGTGTTGCCGATGATCATCGTCAGTGGCCTGCTGGTGCAGGAAGGCTCGTCGCTGTACAAGCGCATCGAAAGCGGTGAGCTGGATATCGCCGCGAATGTCGAGCGGTTCAAGGACATGCTGCCGCATGTCGCCCAGCGCACGCTGGAACGCATGGGCATGGGCGACCTGGAAGGGCTGCGGGACAAGACCGCCAAGGGCGCGCTGCAGGGCAGTCAGTTCTTCGCCAGCCAGGCTTACAGTTTTGGTCAGAGCACTTTCGAACTGATGGTGAGCCTCGGAGTGATGCTCTACCTGCTGTTTTTCTTCCTGCGTGATGGCGCCGAGCTGGTACGCAAGATTCGCCAGGCCATCCCGTTGGCCGAGCAGCAGAAGCGCCGTCTGCAACTGAAGTTCAACCGGGTGGTGCGGGCGACGGTCAAGGGCAACCTGCTGGTGGCCATAGCCCAAGGAGCGCTGGGTGGCCTGATTTTCTGGGTGCTGGATGTGCCGAGTCCGTTGCTCTGGGCGGTGCTGATGGCGTTTCTGTCGCTGTTGCCGGCAGTGGGGGCGGGGATCGTCTGGGCGCCGGTGGCGGTGTATTTCCTGCTCAGCGGCGCGGTCTGGCAAGGGGTGGTGCTGACGGTGTTTGGCGTCGGGGTGATCGGGTTGGTGGACAATCTGTTGCGCCCGTTGCTGGTGGGCAAGGACACGCGGATGCCCGACTATCTGGTGCTGGTATCGACGCTCGGCGGCCTGGCGGTGTTTGGTCTCAACGGGTTTGTGATCGGGCCGTTGATTGCGGCGCTGTTTGTGTCCAGTTGGGGTATTTACAGCGAGACCCGGCCTCAGGTGCAGTTGCCGCCTTGAGGCCGTGAGCCGGATTTTTCAGCGGAAACTGTAGGAGATACCCGCGTAGACGCCGAATCCTTCGCCCGGCACCGAGCGCGCCACATCGGCGCCTCTGTCGTTGTAGCCCGGAACAACGATTGCCGCGTAACGCTTGTTGGTCAGGTTGCGCAGGTCCAGCCAGGTCTGCCAGTCCTGTTTCGGCGCGTTGTAGCCGAGGGTGGCGCCGAGCAGGGCGTAGGCGTCGGCGTTGTAGCTGTTGGCGTAGTCAACCTGGACCTTCGATGCCATCTGGGTATTCAGCCCGGCATAGAATCCGCTCGGCAGGTCGAAGCGCAGCTCGGCCTGGTAGTAATGCATCGGGATGCCGGGCAGACGGTTGTCGCCGAAGACCTTGTCGTCGCGGTAGTGGAAGTCGCTGAAGGTGTAGGCTTGGCGCAGCGAGAGTTTGCCGACCGCGGCGCGTTCCCAGAGCGGGCTGTCGAGGGAGGCCTCGACGCCTTGGTGGGTGGTCGGGCTGGCGTTGAATTCGCCGACGATTGCCGCGGTTGCCTGGGTTGCCGCCTGGGTTTCCACGGCCAGCAATTCGTGACGCACCTTGGCGTAGTACCACGCCAGGTCCCAGCGCCCGAGATCCGAGTCGCCACGGGCACCCAGTTCCAGCGTGGTAGCGGTCTGGTTCTGCATTTCGATCGGCTGGGTCTGGGTCGGGGCGCTCCAGATCAGCGACCACGGGTGCGGCGGTTCCACTGAGCGGCTCAGGTTGCCGTACAGTTGCAGCGCCGGGCTCAGGTCGTAGCGCAGGCCGAGACGCGGCGCGTAGTCCCAGTCATGTTGGCTGACCTTGCCGCCGGAAACCGGGAAGGTGACGTCGCTCTCGCGACGGGTGTAGATCGCGGCCAGGCCGCTGGTCAGCCACAGATCGGGGATCAGCTCCAGTTCGTTGCCCACATGCAGGACGGTGTCCGAACCCTGGTAGGTGAAATCGCGGGTTTTCGCACCGAATACGCCGTTCAGCCGCGTGTATTGCGAGGCGCCGCTGTTGGGCAGGTGCTTGGTGGTGCGCCAGCCAATAGTGGTTTTGCTCTCGTGCCCAAACAGGGTGTGGCGCCGCTGATAGTTCAGGGTGCCGCTGACATCGGTGTAGGCGACCTTCAGACGCATCGGGCCTTCACGCAGATCCATCGGATAGTCGTGATAGACAAGGCCTGCTTCCAGTTGCGAATCGTCATCGAGATAGAAGGTGGTCTTGTTGCCCAGCCAGGTACTGCCCGGCTGCGGACGGCTGTCGTCGCGGGTCAGGTACGCCGGGTTGGCGGCGCGGGGGTGGTGCTTGATCTGGTCCTGGGTCACGCGTCCGGCCAGCTCGTTATCGGTTTCCCGGTAGCGCAGGTAAAAGCGCGTTTCCAAATTGGGGTTGAAGCGATAACCGACGTTCGCGGCGATGCCTTTGCTGCTGCCGCTGCTGTGGTCCTGATAGCCGTCGTACTCCGAGTCGGTGAGGGCGACGTAATAGTCGAGGTCGCCCAGCACCTGGCCGGAACTGATCTGGCGCTTCATGTAGCCGCGGCTGCCAGCTTCGTAACGCAGTTGCAGTGGCGCGGCATCATGGCCGGTGCGGGTCACGTAGTTGATCGCGCCACCCAGGGCGAGGGCGCCATGGTCGAAACCGTTGGCCCCGCGCAACACTTCGGCGCGGCTCAGCCAGAGCGGTTCGAACAACTCGTAGGGCGTGCCGCCCGGGCCGGTCAGTGGCAGGCCGTCGAACATCACGTAAGTGCCGGAGCCGTGGGCGCCCGGTGCGCGGTTGATCCCTGAGCCGCGGATCGACAGCTTGATGCCGTCGTTGCCGGCGGACTGGGCGAACACCCCGGGCTGGTAGGCCAGCACATCCTGGTTGCTGGCGACCCGACCTTGTTCGACCCGGCTCATGTCCACCAGATTGGTCCCGCCCGGCACTTCCCGCAGGCGCTCCTGCGCGGCGTGCAACTCGTCCTGTTGTTTTTCCTGGATCACCACCTGGCCCAGTTCGACGGTATCAGCGGCCTGGACGGCGGTGCCGCCAGCGAGGCTCAGGCCAAGCAGGTACAGGGAGGAATGCAGGGACAAGGGGGAAGGCATCTTACAGCTCCAACGGATTTGGTCTGGCAGGCAATGTGAGATCAGACGAACGAAAGCCCTGTGAAATCACCACAATCTTCCGCTCTCGAGGCAGGACTTTCCCTCGCTGATATGTAGTCGCGTTGGCTACAGGTTGTGCGACTGGTCCGACACGGCGTCACCTTCGTATCGTTCGGGCATCGTCAATCGGCCCGCGAGATCAGGGCCACGTGCACGGAGAGAGACATGCCATCCGACCCTGTAACCCCGGCCCTGGCGGCCGCCGATCCACCGTCGTTGACCAAGCGAGAAGGGGAAGTGCTGTTCTGGTGTTCCTACGGAAAAACCTCGTGGGAAATTTCCAAAATTCTTGAATGCAAGGAATCGACCGTGAACTTTCATGTCGGCAACGTGCTGCGCAAGCTGTCCGTGCATTCGAGGGTGGCGGCAGTGATCAAGGCGCTGCGCTACGGCATCCTCAATCATCAGTCGGACCTTTCGTGAGCCAGGGAGTGGAAATGCAATCCAATGATTCCTGTCTCGCGGCCCACGCGGACAATCATCGTTATCTGGTGGCCAGCGATCCGTTCTGGCCAACCATCGATCTGCGCTTGATCCGCGAGCAGTTGCAACTGCCCGCAGACATCGGCCACGCCCGCCTCGAAGTGGCGGCGCGGGTGGCTGCGTCGAGCGTGGTGAAGGAGTTTCTGTCGTGGCGCCAGGCCCTGCGCGGACGCGGCTACAAGACGCTGCTCGACCTGCCGGGTGATGGCAAGCGGCCCACCCTGGCGCAGCTTTACTGGCGGGCGGTGGCGGAAGCGACCCGGTTCGAGCTGGGCAAGCAGGTTACGGTCGTCGAATGCCCGCGCCGCCGCCTCAAGGCAGCAAAAGGGGCGCGCGATGAGTGATCCGACCTCGGCCAATCTTTCCAGTCTTTTCGTTGGGCTCGGGCTGGCCTCGGCCCTGCCGACGGTGGACGGTGACGTGGTGTTTGGCGCGCTGCTTGGCGCCTGGCTGGTCGCCAGTACCCGGGGTCTGCTGAAGGCCTGGCAGCGCATGGGCTCGCTGTTTCTGTCGGCGGGGGTTGGCTACCTCTTCACCCCGCTGATGCGCTCGATCGCGCCGTTTCTCTCTGGCGGTGAGGCCGCGTTCATCGGTGCGGTGGTGGTGATTCCGATTGTCATCAAAGTGATGATCTGGATCGACGGCGCGGACCTCCGCGAGATTATCCAGCGCTTGCGGGGTGGGAGTTGAGCGCGGCGGCTAGCTGTTGCGTTGCGGTAGCAGGCCGGCGATCTCCTCGACCTGCCGTTCCAGCTCGCGCAGGCGCTGCTTCTCCTGAATGGCCAGGGTGATGGCGTGCAGGTCGCTCGGTTCGAGCAGGCGCAACTGGGCGATCAGCTGGGTCTCCCACTCCGGGTCGATCGAGGTGTTTATCGCGTATTGGGCAGCGGTACGAAATTTCGGACCTTCGCCGACCAACAGCCAATCGAGGCAAACGCCATGTTTTTCGGCAAGGTCTACGCATATCGCGTAAGGGATGCTGTCGCGGCCTTTCCAGCTGCTGACGGTTTGCGGGCTTACGCCAAGTGCGGATGACAGGCCTGAATCGGTGGTTGACTGGGTCACGAGCTTCATTCTGGCAAGAACCGCAGCAAATCCATTAATACTCATAACGAGTAATCCTGTGGGGTGCTGATATAATGTTCGGCAAAAAAATATGCAAATCGCATTCTCTCTCTTTGCAACATCGAGCACTACTCGTTTGGGGAAATTAAATGTCGGAAGTTTCCATCATGAGAATAGGAAATTTCTCTGCTTGGGCGTTTTGAGCTTACAGGAGATTGGAATAGGAATGAATTACCGTCAGAACAGCGGAGTGTGCTGCCTCACATCGAGGGGGCTGCTGTGAGTACTTACAAGCTCGTATGCCCGCATTGCAAAAGCCGCATGCGTATCCGCACCAGCGAGGGCCGGCACATTTTCCTGCGGGTAGCCTACTTGCAGTGCACCACGGAAGCCTGCGGCTGGTCGGTACGGGCCGAATTCGAAATGACGCACGAGCTGTCCCCCAGCGGCATGCCCAACCCGGAGGTGCATCTGCCGCGTGCCGACAGTGAGTTGCGACGCGCGGCTTTCCCTGCACCCATGCCGGAAGGGACGGGCCAGGAGGGCATGAGCCTGTGATGCAGGTCGATTGACGGGGAAGGGATCTTCGTCGAAGGGGCACGCGGTCCCTGTCAGCCGGTGTCTGGCTGAAGCAGGATCTGGCGTGACGTTGCCAGGGAAGGAGGCAATCGTAATGTCGTGGAAAAAAAAACACCCCGCCGAAGCGGGGTGTTTGTCTTTCCGGGGCTATCAGCCGACCAGTTGCAGGCCGGCGTGTTGCACCAGGTCCAGCAGCGGCTGCGGATAGACGCCGAGGACGAAGGCCAGGATCGCGATGGCCAGCAGCATGACGCCGCCGGTGCGCTGTTCCCAGTTCAGCGGTGCATCGTGACGACGCAGGTTCGGCTCGATCAGGAACAGGGTGACCATGACGCGCAGGTAATAGAACACGCCGATGGCGCTACCGATTACCAGGGCACCGACCAGCCACCACAGTTGCGACTCGACGCCGGTAGCGATGATGTAGAACTTGCCGATGAAGCCTGCGGTCAGCGGGATACCGGCCAGCGACAGCATCATCACGGTCAGCACTGCGGTCAGGTACGGACGGCGCCAGAACAGGCCGCGGTACTCGTACAGGGCGTCCGCGTCACGGCCGTTGTACGGCGAGGACATCAGGGTGATCACGCCGAAGGCGCCGAGGCTGGTGATCACGTAGGTGACCAGGTAGACGCCGATGGCTTCCACCGCCAGGCCCTTGCTGGCCACCAGGGCGATCAGCAGGTAACCGAAGTGGGCGATCGACGAGTAACCGAGCAGACGCTTGAGGTTGCTCTGGGTCAGGGCCAGCAGGTTACCGACCAGAATCGAGGCGACCGCGATCACCGACAGTACGGTGGTCAGCACGCCGCTGCTGGCAGCAGGGGAGAGCATGAACAGACGCACCACGACAGCGAACACGGCAACCTTCGACGCGGTGGCCAGGAAGGCCGCGACTGGTGCCGGAGCCCCTTCGTAGACGTCCGGGGTCCACAGGTGGAACGGCACCAGCGACAGCTTGAATGCCAGACCGACCAGCATCATGCCCAGGCCCAGTTGCGCGAGCAGGCTCGGCATGTTGGTGGCGGCCAGCGCCTTGCCGATGCCGTCAAAGCTCAGGCTGCCGGCATCGCTGTACAGCAGCGCCATACCGAACAACAGGAACGCGGAGCCTGCGGCCGAGAGCACCATGTACTTGATGCCGGCTTCCAGCGAGCGCTTGTTGAAGAAGGCATAGGCGACCAGGCCGTAGACCGGCACCGACAGCAGTTCTAGGCCGATGAACAGGCCCGCCAGGTGTTGCGCGCTGACCAGAACCAGACCGCCGAGCGCTGCCATGAGGATCAGCAGGTAAAGCTCTTCGCGGTTGCCCGGGTAGCCTTTGCCGCCATCACCCAGATAAGCGTGGGCGAGGGTGACGCAGGCCAGGGTGGCGATGAGGATCAGCGCCATGTACAGGCAGGCGAACTTGTCGATGGTCAGCAGCGGGGTGACCGCCAGAGGAACGATCTTCAGGACCGGCAGGATCGACAGCAGGGCCAGGTTAAGGCCCACGGTCGACAGCAGGAAGGTTTGCGAGTGATTGCGGCGCCAGGCGATTGCCAGCATCACCACGACAACGGTGATGGTGGTAATCAGCAGCGGCGCAAGCGCGATAAAGTGTTGAATCGTCAGGTCCATAGCGCTCTTACCGGGCCGAAGCGAGTTGAGTGAAAGCGGTACCGAGCCACTGCTGCACACCGCTCATGGTGGCGGCAGAAGTGTCGAGGAACGGTTGCGGGTACACGCCCAGCAGGATCAGCAGGCCAGCCAGGCCCAGCACCATGATCAGTTCGCGGTTGTCCATGCCGGCCAGGACCTCGTCGGATTTCGACGGGCCGAAGTAGGCGCGGTGGATCATGATCAGCGAGTAGACCGAGCCGAACACCAGGCCGGAGGTGGCGATGACGGTGACCCACGGGGCACTGACGAAGCTGCCGATCAGGATCAGGAACTCACCGACGAAGTTACCGGTGCCCGGCAGACCCAGCGACGCTGCCGCGAAGAACAGGCTGATGGCCGGCAGGTAGGCGATGCGGTGCCACAGGCCACCCATCTGGCGCATGTCACGGGTGTGCAGGCGCTCGTACAGTTGACCGCTGAGGATAAACAGCGCGGCAGCCGAAACACCGTGGGCCAGCATCTGGATCACCGCGCCTTGCAGGGCTTGCTGGCTGCCGGAGTAGATACCGATCAGCACGAAGCCCATGTGCGAAACGCTGGAGAAGGCGATCAGACGCTTGATGTCAGTCTGGGCGAACGCCAGGAAGGCACCGTAGAAGATCCCGATCAGACCCAGGGTCATGGCGATCGGCGCGAACTCGGCCGAGGCGTTCGGGAACAGCGGCAGGGCGAAACGCAGCAGGCCGTAGGCCGCGGTCTTCAGCAGGATACCGGCCAGGTCCACGGAACCGGCGGTCGGCGCCTGGGCGTGAGCGTCAGGCAGCCAGGAGTGGAACGGCACCACCGGCAGCTTGACCGCGAAGGCGATGAAGAAGCCGAGCATCAGCAGGTATTCGGTGCCGGCCGGCAGGTCGGCTTTCAGCAACTGGGTGTAATCGAAGGTGATCACCCCGGTGTTGTTGAAGTTGACCAGTACCAGACCGAGGATCGCCACCAGCATGATCAGGCCGCTGGCCTGGGTGAAGATGAAGAACTTGGTTGCTGCGTAGATCCGGGTCTTCTTGCCGTCGGAGGAGCTGTGACCCCAGAGCGCGATGAGGAAATACATCGGCACCAGCATCATTTCCCAGAAGAAGAAGAACAGGAACAGGTCCAGGGCCAGGAACACCCCGACCACGCCGCCGAGGATCCACATCAGGTTGAGGTGGAAGAAGCCGACGTGGCGCTGGATCTCTTTCCACGAGCAGAGCACCGAGAGCACACCGAGCAGGCCGGTGAGCAGGATCATCAGCAGCGACAGGCCGTCGAGGGCCAGGTGCAGGCTGATGCCGAAGCGCTCGATCCACAGCACTTTGAATTCAACCGCCCACTGCGGCGCGGCGCCGGGAGCGGGGGCGAGGGTGTAGTCCCCGTTGGCCCACAGCCAGAGGCCAATACCAAGCAGGAGGGACATGGTCAGCAGCGCGATCCAGCGCGGCAGGGTGGCGCCGAAGCGCTCACCCAGCCAGCACAGCAGGCCGCCGATAAAGGGGATCAGGATCAGCCAAGGCAAAATCATGACGGGCTCAATTCCTTTCGCAAAGTCGCAAGGTTCATATCAGACCGCAGCCATCAAAACGGCGCCGAGTACAAGGACGGCACCCACGGCGATCGAAGCGGTGTACCAGCGCAGCTGACCGGTTTCGGTTTTGCTCATGGCGGCGTGACCGCCCCGAGCCATACGCGGAATCAGGCCAATGCCGCGGTCAACCGGATCCTTGCGCAGGATGTGGCTGATCAACAGGTAAGGTTTGACGAACAGCTTGTCGTAGATCCAGTCGAAGCCCCAGGCGGCGAACCACCAGGCCGAGAGGACGCGGCCGATGCCGCTGTTGGCGATGGCGGTGACCAGGCGACGCTTGCCCAGGAACAGCACCGCGGCCAGCAGGATACCCGCGATGGCGATGGCGCCCGAGGCGATTTCCAGGCTGTGCTTGGCTTCGCCGCCGGCATGGCCAGCGCTTTCCGGCAGAACGCCGGCCAGCGGTGGATGGATCCAGGCACCGACGAAGGTCGACAGGACGATCAGCACGCTCAGCGGCAGCCAGTGCGAAATGCCGTGGCCGGCATGGGCTTCGGTCTTGGCTTCGCCGTGGAAGGCGATGAAGATCAGGCGGAAGGTGTACAGCGAGGTCATGAACGCACCCACCAGGCCAGCGTACAGCAGACCGGTGTTACCGCTGGCGAAGGCTTCCCAGAGGATCTCGTCCTTGGAGTAGAAGCCAACGGTGATCAGCGGCAAGGCAGCCAGCGCAGCGCCACCGACCACGAAGCTGGTGTAGGCCAGAGGCAGTTTCTTCCACAGGCCGCCCATCTTGAAGATGTTCTGCTCGTGGTGGCAGGCAACGATCACCGCACCCGAGGCGAGGAACAGCAGGGCCTTGAAGAAGGCGTGGGTCATCAGGTGGAAGATCGCCGCGTCCCAGGCACCGACGCCCAGGGCCAGGAACATGTAGCCGATCTGGCTCATGGTGGAGTAGGCGAGGATACGTTTGATGTCGGTCTGGACCAGCGCGGCGAAACCGGCCAGGACCAGGGTCACACCGCCGACCACGCCAACCAGGTGCAGTACATCCGGCGCCAGGGCGAACAGGCCGTGGGTACGGGCGATCAGGTAGACGCCTGCGGTCACCATGGTCGCGGCGTGGATCAGTGCCGAAACCGGGGTAGGACCGGCCATCGCGTCCGCCAGCCAGGTCTGCAGCGGCAGTTGCGCGGATTTACCGACGGCACCACCGAGCAGCATCAGGGTCGCCAGGACCATCCAGGTGTCGCCCGCCTGGAACTTCTGCGGCGCGAGCACCAGCAGTTCCTGCACGTTCAGGGTGCCGAGCTGCTGGAACAGGATGAACAGGCCGATGGCCATGAACACGTCGCCGATACGGGTGACGATGAACGCCTTGAGTGCCGCGTTACCGTTGTTGCGGTTGCTGTAGTAGAAACCGATCAACAGGTACGAGCACAGGCCCACGCCTTCCCAACCGAAGTAGATGAACAGCAGGTTGTCGCCCAGGATCAGGAACAACATGCTGGCAATGAACAGGTTGGTGTAGGAGAAGAAGCGCGAGTAACCCGCTTCACCGCGCATGTACCAGGAGGCGAACAGGTGGATCAGGAAGCCGACGCCGACCACCACGCCCAGCATGGTGACCGACAGGCCATCCAGGTGCAGGGTGAAGGTAGGTGCGAAGCCGTCAACCGACATCCACTGCCACAGCAGTTGGCTGTACACGCCGCCTTCCGGTGGCGCGACGTTGAATTGCCAGATCACCCAGGCTGCGACGATCGCCGACAGACCGACCGAGCCGACACCGATCAGCGCCGACAGGTTCTCCGAGAAACGACCACGGGAGAACGACAGCAGCAGGAAGCCGATCAGGGGGAATACGAAAGTCAGAAAGAGAAGATTCATCCGCGCATCTCACTGGCTGCATCGATATCGAGAGTGTGGAAGCGGCGATACAGCTGCAGCAGGATCGCCAGGCCGATACTGGCTTCGGCGGCTGCCAGGCTGATCACCAGGATGAACATGATCTGTCCATCCGGCTGCGCCCAGCGGGCGCCAGCGACGATGAAGGCCAGTGCCGAGGCGTTCATCATGATTTCCAGACTCATCAGCACGAAGAGAATGTTGCGGCGGACCATCAGGCCGACCAGACCGAGGCAGAACAGAATGCCGGCGACGGCCAGGCCGTGTTCGAGTGGGATAGCAGGCATGTGATTACTCCTTCGCCTCGTTGCGGCCGAGGTGGAAAGCCGTTACCGCTGCGGCGAGCAGCAGCATGGAGGCCAGTTCCACTACCAGCAGGTAAGGACCAAACAGGCTGATGCCGACCGCCTTGGCGTCGACGGTGGTGTGGCCGATGGCGGCACCGCTCTGGTGGCTGAACAACACGTACAGCAGTTCGAGTAGCAGCAGCGTGCCGAGCACCACGGGGCCGGTCCAGATGCCGGGCTTGAGCCAGCCACGTTCCTGGGCGACCGACGCCGGGCCGAGGTTGAGCATCATCACCACGAAGACGAACAGCACCATAATGGCGCCAGCGTAGGCGATCACTTCCAGCGCGCCGGCAAACGGAGCGCCGAGGGCGAAGAAGGTCATCGCCACGGAGATCAGCGAAATGATCAGGTAGAGCAGGGCGTGCACGGGGTTGGTGTTGGTGATCACCCGAAGGGTGGACACCACAGCGACACCGGATGCGAAATAGAAAGCGAATTCCATCTTTCTTCCTTAAGGGAGCAAGCTCTTCACGTTGATCGGCTCGGCTTCGTTCTGCGCGGAGCCTTTCGGCTTGCCGGCAACCGCCATACCTGCAACACGGTAGAAGTTGTAATCAGGGTTCTTGCCTGGTCCGGCGATCAGCAGATCTTCCTTCTCGTACACCAGGTCCTGACGTTTGAACTCGGCCATTTCGAAATCCGGCGTGAGCTGGATCGCGGTGGTCGGGCAGGCTTCCTCGCAGAGGCCGCAGAAAATGCAGCGCGAGAAGTTGATGCGGAAGAACTCCGGATACCAGCGTCCGTCTTCCGTTTCGGCTTTCTGCAGCGAGATGCAACCGACCGGGCAGGCCACGGCACACAGGTTGCACGCTACGCAGCGCTCTTCGCCATCGGGGTCGCGGGTCAGCACGATACGGCCACGGTAGCGTGGCGGCAGGTAGACCGCTTCTTCCGGGTATTGCAGGGTGTCGCGTTTGCGGAACCCGTGGGAGAACACCATTACCAGGCTGCGCAGCTGGGTGCCGGTGCCCTTAACGATGTCGCCAATATATTTGAACATGGGTCAAATCCTCACTGGGCCGCAACAGCTGGCGTGTTGAGCAACACGAGCGCAGCGGTCACCAGCAAATTGATCAAGGTCAGCGGCAGGCAGAACTTCCAGCTGAAGTCCATCACCTGGTCATAGCGTGGGCGCGGGATGGAGGCGCGCAGCAGGATGAACAGCATGATGAAGAAGCCGGTTTTCAGGGCGAACCAGATGAACGGGATCTGCGGCAGGATGCCGAACGGACCGTGCCAGCCACCGAAGAACAGGGTTACCAGCAGCGCCGAGATCAGGATGATGCCGATGTACTCACCCACGAAGAACATGCCCCATTTCATGCCGGCGTATTCAATGTGGTAACCGTCGGCCAGTTCCTGTTCCGCTTCCGGCTGGTCGAACGGGTGACGGTGAGTCACGGCGACGCCAGCGATGAAGAAGGTACAGAAGCCGAAGAACTGCGGAATGATGAACCACAGGTTCTGCGCCTGGTAGTCGACGATGTCGCGCATGTTGAACGAGCCGACCTGGGCCACGATGCCCATCAGCGCCAGGCCCATGAACACTTCATAGGACACGGTCTGGGCCGAGGCGCGCAGGCTGCCGAGCAAGGCGTACTTGTTGTTCGACGACCAGCCGGCGAACAGTACGGCGTACACCGACAGACCGGCCATGGCGAAGAAGAACAGCAGGCCGATGTTCAGGTCCGCGACACCCCAGGTCGGGGTGATCGGGATGATCGCGAAGGCAATCAGCAGCGCGCTCATGGCCACGACCGGCGCCAGGGTGAAGATCATCTTGTCGACGAAGGGCGGATTCCAGTCTTCCTTGAAGAACATCTTCAGCATGTCGGCAGCGATCTGGAACATGCCGAACGGGCCGACGCGGTTCGGACCGTAGCGGTCCTGCCACCAGCCCAGCAGGCGCCGCTCGACGAAGCTGAGCAGCGCACCGCAGACCACCACCGCCAGCAAGACCACGACGGCCTTGACGACGGTAATGATCACATCGATCACTTCGGGGGTGAACCAGGTCATTGTGCTGCCTCCTGCAGGCCTTCGACGGATGCACCGAAGATGGCTGGCGGGATACCGGCCAGGCCTTTCGGCAGCGCAACCAGGCCAACGCCCAGTTCTTCATTGATGCGCAGCGGCAGACGCAGGGTCTGACCCGCGACGTTCAGGCTGAGCAGGGCGCCTTCGTTGACACCCAGGCGGTCGGCTTCGGCCTTGGCCAGTGCGACGTAGGCTTGCGGGATGCGCTCTTGCACCGGTGCTGCACGGGACGAACTCTCCTCGCTGCCGAACAGGTGGTAGAACGGCACGACCTGCCAGGTGCCGCGGGCCGGGGCGAAGGCGCCCGGAACGCTGGCGAACCAGTTCAGGCGATCACCCTGGGACTCGATCAGGCGAGTGCCCGGGTCACCGGCGCGCAGGTGGCCACCGACTTCGTCCTGGAACTTGTTCCAGGCTTGCGGCGAGTTCCAGCCCGGCGACCAGGCGAACGGCACTTGCGAGCGCGGTTCGGCGGAGCCCGAGTAACCTTCCATGGAGAAGGCGAAGGCGGTGTCCTTGTCCTGCGGGGTACGCGGTTCGTGCACGCTGATGTTGGCGCGCATGGCGGTACGACCGGAGTAGCGCAGCGGTTCGCGGGCGAGCTTCATGCCCTTGATGCGGAACGCGGCGGACGGTGCGGCGTTGACGATGCCGGCCAGTTGCGGGGTGACACTGGCGCAGGCGCTGGTGACGTGGTCCAGTTGGGTCCAGTCCACCGGCTGGTTCAGCAGGGTCGCACGCAGGGCGTGCATCCAGCGCCAGCCTTCGTGAACCAGGATGCTGCTGTCCAGATAGGTCGGATCGAAGACCTGGAAGAAGCGCTGGGCACGGCCTTCCTGGCTGACCAGAGTACCGTCGCCTTCGGCGAAGGAGGCGGCTGGCAGCACCAGGTGGGCGCGGTCGGTGGTCGGGGTCTTGGAGTGATCGGCAACGATGATCACTTTGGCAGCGGCGAACGCGGCGTCGACCTTGGCGGCCGGGACGCGGCTGTACAGGTCGTTTTCCAGCACGACGATGGCGTCGGCCTTGCCCGAGATCACCGCGTCCAGCGCGGCATCCACCGAGTCACCACCGAACATGGCCATGCCGATGCTGTTGGCTTCCGGCACCACCAGGCTCAGGGAGCCGGCCTTGTCCCGCAGCTTGAGGGCCTTGGCGATGTTGGCGGCAGCTTCGATCAGCGCCTTGGAACCCAGCGAACCACCGGAAACGATCAGCGGACGCTTGGCGGCGACCAGGGCATCGGCGATGCGCTTGGCCAGTTCCAGTGCGTCGGCGTCCAGGCCTTCGACGGCCGGGGCGCTTGGATCGATGGCGTGGGCCACGGCGAAGCCGAGGCGCGCCAGGTCGGCGGGCGCTGCGTGAACGCATTCTTCGGCGACGTCATCCAGCTTGGTTTCGGCCAGGCTGGCGATGAACAGCGGGTACAGGGCGTGCTGGCCGATGTTCTTCACCGCGGCGTCGAGCCATGGCTGGACTTTCATCGACTCGGCCATGGCCTCAGCCTTGCCCTTGGTAGCCTGACGCACGGACAGGGCGACGCGGGCAGCGGTCTGGGTCAGGTCTTCACCGAGGACGAACACGGCGTCGTGGTCTTCGATCTCGCGCAGGGTCGGCACTGGCAGCGGGCTGTCGTTGAGCACTTGCAGAACCAGGCGCACGCGCTCCAGTTCAGCGGCTTCCATACCCGAATAGAAGTACTCGGCACCGACCAGCTCGCGCAGGCCGTAGTTGCTTTCCAGGCTGGCGCGTGGCGAGCCGATACCGACGATGGTGCGGCCGCGCAGCAGATCGGCGGCCTGGTCGAGGGCAGCGTCCACGCTCAGCTTGGAGCCGTCGGCCAGCAGTGGCTGACGTGGGCGGTCGGTGCGGTTGACGTAGCCATAGCCGAAGCGGCCACGGTCGCAGAGGAAGTACTGGTTGACCGAACCGTTGAAGCGGTTCTCGATCCGGCGCAGTTCGCCGTAACGCTCGCCCGGGCTGATGTTGCAACCGCTGGAGCAGCCATGGCAGATGCTCGGGGCGAACTGCATGTCCCATTTGCGGTTGTAGCGCTCGGAGTGGGTCTTGTCGGTGAATACACCGGTAGGGCAGACCTCGGTCAGGTTGCCGGAGAATTCGCTCTCCAGGGTGCCGTCTTCGACACGGCCGAAGTACACGTTGTCGTGCGCGCCATAGACGCCCAGATCGGTGCCGCCGGCGTAGTCCTTGTAGTAACGCACGCAGCGATAGCAGGCGATGCAGCGGTTCATCTCGTGAGCGATGAACGGGCCGAGTTCCTGGTTCTGGTGGGTACGCTTGGTGAAACGGTAGCGGCGCTCGTTGTGGCCGGTCATGACCGTCATGTCTTGCAGGTGGCAGTGACCGCCTTCCTCGCAGACCGGGCAGTCGTGCGGGTGGTTGGTCATCAGCCATTCGACGACGCTGGCGCGGAACGCCTTGGACTCATCGTCTTCGATGGAAATCCAGGTGCCGTCGGTGGCGGGGGTCATGCAGGACATGACGATACGACCACGGGTGTCGTTCTCGTCGTTGTACTGCTTGACCGCACATTGCCGGCAGGCGCCGACGCTGCCGAGCGCCGGGTGCCAGCAGAAATAAGGGATGTCGAGGCCGAGCGACAGACAAGCCTGTAACAGGTTGTCCGCACCGTTGACTTCGAGCGCTTTGCCGTCTACGTGGATAGTGGCCATGGTTCAAAGTTCTTCGTTGGCCCGCGTGTGCGGGCGTGGCTAATGGAAATCGGTGTGCCCGCGGCTCGCGCGACAATGGTCGGGCGAGCCTGCGAGGCTGGCGGATGGCACGGACCATCCGCGTTTCATCTTGTTATGCGCCAACCACGATCGGGGCCGGGATTGGCTTGGCCAGGTTCGGGCTCAGGGCGGCGCTGCCAGGGGCGGCGACACCGGCCTCGAACTCGTGGCGGAAGTATTTGATGGCACTGCCCAGCGGCTCGACGGCGCCCGGTGCGTGGGCGCAGAAGGTGCGGCCAGGGCCGAGGAAGTTGACCAGGCCCAGCAGGGTCTCGATATCGCTCTGCTGGCCCTGGCCCTTCTCGAGGGCGCGCAGCATCTTCACGCTCCATGGCAGGCCGTCGCGGCACGGAGTGCACCAGCCGCAGGATTCGCGGGCGAAGAACTCTTCCATGTTGCGCAGCAGCGAGACCATGTTGACGCTGTCGTCCACCGCCATGGCCAGGCCAGTACCCATCCGGGTGCCCACCTTGGCGATGCCGCCGGCATACATCTGCGCGTCCAGGTGCTCGGGAAGCAGGAAGCCGGTACCGGCGCCGCCTGGCTGCCAGCACTTGAGCTTGAAGCCATCGCGCATGCCACCGGCGTAGTCTTCGAACAGCTCGCGGGCGGTGACGCCGAATGGCAGTTCCCACAGACCCGGGTTCTTCACCTTGCCGGAGAAGCCCATCAGCTTGGTGCCGTGGTCTTCGCTGCCTTCGCGTGCCAGCGACTTGTACCAGTCAACGCCGTTGCCAACGATGGCCGGCACGTTGCACAGGGTTTCGACGTTGTTCACGCAAGTCGGCTTGCCCCAGACGCCAACGGCGGCAGGGAAGGGCGGCTTGGAGCGCGGGTTGGCGCGACGGCCTTCCAGCGAGTTGATCAGCGCGGTCTCTTCGCCACAGATGTAGCGACCGGCGCCGGTGTGGACGAACAGCTCGAAATCGAAGCCGCTGCCGAGGATGTTCTTGCCCAGCAGGCCAGCGGCCTTGGCTTCATCGATGGCGCGGTTCAGGTTGCGTGCGGCGGTGGTGTATTCGCCGCGCAGGAAGATGTAGCCACGGTAGGCCTTGAGGGCGCGGGCGCTGATCAGCATGCCCTCGACCAGCAGATGGGGCTGTTGCTCCATCAGCATGCGGTCCTTCCAGGTGTTCGGCTCCATTTCATCCGCGTTGCACAGCAGGTAGCGGATGTTCATGGATTCGTCTTTGGGCATCAGGCCCCATTTGACGCCGGTGGGGAAGCCCGCACCGCCACGGCCTTTCAGGCCGGCATCTTTCACGGTCTGGACGATATCGTCCTGGGACATCTGCGCCAGTGCCTTGCGGGCAGCGGCATAGCCGTTCTTGGCCTGGTACTCGTCGAGCCAGACCGGCTCGCCGTCGTCACGCAGGCGCCAGGTCAGTGGGTGGGTCTCGGCGCTGCGCGCGATGCGGTTGGCCGGGCCGAAGGAAGTGATGGTCATGCGTAGCCCTCCAGCAGTTTGGCTACACCGGTCGGCTGTACGTCGCCGAAGGTGTCGTCATCGATCATCAGGGCCGGGGCCTTGTCGCAGTTGCCCAGGCAGCACACCGGCAGCAGGGTGAAACGACCGTCCGGGGTAGTCTGGCCGAGGCCGATGCCCAGTTCGCTCTGAATCTGGCCGACCACGGACTCGTGGCCACCGATGTAGCAGACCATGCTGTCGCAGACGCGGATGATGTGGCGTCCGACCGGCTGGCGGAAGATCTGGCTGTAGAAGGTGGCCACGCCTTCGACGTCGCTGGCCGGGATGCCGAGGATTTCGCCGATGGCATAGATGGCGCCGTCCGGCACCCAGCCACGTTGCTTCTGGACGATCTTCAGGGCTTCGATGGACGCCGCGCGCGGGTCCTCGTAGTGATGCATTTCGTGCTCGATGGCCGAGCGCTCGGTTTCGCTCAGGGCGAAACGGTCAGTCTGGATAAGCGTGCTGTTCATGCTTAGCGGTCCACGTCAGCCATAACGAAGTCGATACTGCCCAGGTACGCGATCAGGTCCGCGACCATGCTGCCGCGGATCACCGACGGGATCTGCTGCAGGTGCGGATAGCTCGGGGTACGAATCCGGGTGCGGTAGCTCATGGTGCCGCCATCGCTCGTCAGGTAATAACTGTTGATGCCCTTGGTCGCCTCGATCATCTGGAAGGACTCGTTGGCCGGCATGACCGGGCCCCACGAAACCTGCAGGAAGTGGGTGATCAGGGTTTCGATGTGCTGCAGGGTGCGCTCTTTCGGCGGCGGCGTGGTCAGCGGGTGATCCGCCTTGTACGGGCCTTCCGGCATGTTGCGCATGCACTGGTCGATGATGCGGATACTCTGGCGCATCTCTTCGACACGGACCATGCAGCGATCGTAGGCATCGCCGTTGTGGGCCAGCGGTACTTCGAACTCGAAGTTTTCGTAGCCGGAGTAAGGACGGGCCTTGCGCAGGTCGAAGTCCAGGCCGGTGGAACGCAGGCCGGCGCCGGTGACGCCCCATTCCAGCGCTTCCTTGGTGTTGTACTGGGCAACACCGATGGTACGGCCTTTGAGGATACTGTTCTGCAGGGCAGCCTTGGTGTACTCGTCGAGGCGCTTTGGCAGCCATTCGACGAAGTCTTTCACCAGTTTGTCCCAGCCGCGCGGCAGGTCATGGGCGACGCCACCGATGCGGTACCAGGCCGGGTGCAGACGGAAACCGGTGATGGCTTCGATCACGGTGTAGGCGCGCTGGCGGTCGGTGAAGGTGAAGAACACCGGGGTCATGGCGCCGACGTCCTGGATATAGGTACCCAGGAACAGCAGGTGGCTGGTGATCCGGAAGAACTCGGCCAGCATGATGCGGATGGTGTCGACCTTTTGCGGCACCTGGATGCCCGCCAGCTTCTCGACGGCCAATACGTACGGCAGGTTGTTCATCACCCCGCCGAGGTAGTCGATACGGTCGGTGTAGGGAATGAAGCTGTGCCAGGACTGGCGCTCGGCCATCTTCTCGGCACCACGGTGGTGGTAGCCGATGTCCGGTACGCAGTCGACGATCTCTTCACCGTCCAGTTGCAGGACGATACGGAACGCACCGTGGGCGGACGGGTGGTTGGGGCCGAGGTTGAGGAACATGTAGTCCTCGTTCGCGCCCTGACGTTTCATGCCCCAGGCTTCCGGGTTGAAGCGCGCGGCTTCTTCCTCGAGCTGCTGCTTGGCCAGGTTAAGGGTGAACGGGTCGAACTCGGTGGCGCGGGCAGGGAAGTCCTTGCGCAGCGGGTGACCTTCCCAGGTCGGCGGCATCATGATGCGGGTCAGGTGCGGGTGGCCGGCAAAGTCGATGCCGAACATGTCCCAGACTTCACGCTCGTACCAGTTGGCGTTTGGCCAGATGCCGGTCACGGTCGGAAGGTTCAGGTCATTTTCGTTCAGCGCGACCTTGATCATCACGTCGCTGTTTCGTTCTACCGAGAGCAGGTGGTAGAAAACGCTGAAGTCGGCGCCAGGCAGGCCGCGACGCTGGGTACGCAGGCGCTCGTCCACGCCGTGCAGGTCATACAGCATGCTGTACGGCTTGGGCACGTTGCGCAGGAAGGTGAGTACTTCGATCAGTTTGGCGCGGGCAACCCACAGCACCGGCATGCCGGTACGGGTCTCCTGGGCGGTGAACGCCTCGGGGCCAAAACGATTGTTCAGTTCGACGACCACATCCTGGTCGTCAGCCTTGTAAGGCGGAATATAAATAGCGGTGTCCGCGGTCATGGTCTCGGTCGCTTTCGGTCAACGTAGAGAATGAAGCCAGGCCGCCTGGTCTTGTGAACAGGCAGCGGTTCGCTGGATCAGACTTCGTCGGGGCTGCGCAGGTTGGTGACCTGCATGCGCTGTTCACGACGCAGCTCTTTCTGCGCTGGCATTTCGGCGCGATACACGCCTTGGTCGCCAACGACCCAGGAAAGAGGGCGACGCTCCTTGCCAATCGATTCCTGCAACAGCATCAAGCCTTGCAGGAATGCTTCAGGGCGAGGCGGGCAGCCAGGCACGTAGACATCCACGGGGAGGAACTTGTCGACCCCCTGAACGACCGAGTAAATGTCGTACATGCCACCGGAGTTGGCACACGAACCCATGGAAATGACCCATTTCGGCTCGAGCATCTGCTCGTAAAGACGCTGGATGATGGGTGCCATCTTGATGAAGCAGGTGCCAGCGATGACCATGAAGTCGGCCTGGCGCGGTGATGCCCGGATAACTTCAGCGCCGAAACGGGCGATGTCGTGCGGCGCGGTAAACGCCGTGGTCATCTCCACGTAGCAGCAGGACAGGCCGAAGTTGTAGGGCCACAGGGAGTTCTTGCGACCCCAGTTGACCGCACCACTGAGCACATCTTCGAGCTTGCCCATGAAGATGTTCTTGTGGACCTGGTCCTCTAGCAGCGAATCGGAGACGGTTTCCCGGTCTCCGATTGGATACTGCTCGTTGGGCGCATCCGGATCGATTCTGGTGAGATTGTATTGCATTGCCAAAGCCTCATTGTTTCAGCTTCGCTTGCCGCTTGCGACGACCCACGGGAGCCCAATCGAGCGCCCCGACCCGCCAAAGGTAGACAAGACCTGCCAACAGAATTGCTATGAAAACGAGAGCTTCGACGAATCCGGTCCAGCCGCTTTCGCGAATCGACACAGACCATGCAAAGAGAAAGAGGGCTTCGATATCGAAGATCACGAACAGCATCGCGACCAGATAGAATTTTGCCGAAAGGCGCAGGCGGGCACCGCCAGTGGGCAGCATGCCGGATTCGAAGGGTTCGTTCTTGCTACGGCCCCATGCCTTGCTACCGAGCAGGCTGGACAGACCGAGCATGAAGGCGCAGAGGCCGACGACACCCAAAAGGAAAATGGCAAAGCCCCAGTTGTGGGCGATGAGTCCAGTCGAATCGGGCATGCTGAAAATCCTTAACAGAGCACGTAGTCTCTGAGCTTGAAAAGAAGTAGAGCAGTGACGATATGTCGCAGCGAAATCTATCGCGCTGATTTTATGGGTAAACCTGGTGCAAGTAAAATTTCTGCTGCAAATTTATTCGTAGCATTAAGAACAAAAATCTTTCCCGACTCGCTGCAGGCCCCGTAATACGGGGATTGTCCCTTGTTTCGTTAATTATGTTTCTTTCACGGCGTAATGAATTGCAAGTTTCGTAATGATAATTAATATCATTTGAAGGTCTGTTGTTATTCCTACTGTTCAAGTCAACTACAAAGTTCATCGACTGTTTGCCTGCAAGTTATTGGTATCCCTTGTTCTAGACGCTTTTTCCGACCGGGGTCGGGGCTTGGGTCAACGCTTCGCTGGATTGTGCCGATTGCGCGTGTTGCGCCGACAGTGCAATGGCCCACTGGCCAAGCCAGTAGAACAGGATGATCAGGTACGGCGCGGCGGCGAAGGCGCTGACGAAGCGATCGATGCCGATCAGGCTGTCCGACAGCACGAAGCTCATGGCGCCAAACGCTGCGATGCCGCCACAGGCCAGCGCCCGCCAAAGCATGGCACTGATGGTCAGGGCGTAGAGCGCTACCGGGATGAGCAGCCCGCCCAGGCCGTGATAGGCCAGCAGGCCGAACAAACCTGCGCCGCAGAGGGCCGCCAGCAGCAGGGCGCCGAAGGCCGGCGCGCGGGTTCTGTGGAGATAGGCCCAGAGGTAGGCGAGGTGCGCGCAGAGAAACGCCGCCAGGCCTGCAACGAACAGATCGCCCGGCCACGCCAGGGCTATGTCGCCGATGATCGAGAAGCCCAGGCCGAGCATGATTCGCTGGCGATAGGGTGTGGCTGGCGCGGTGGTCAACCAGAGCAGCAGTATCAGTACCGGAATCGGCTTGGCCGCCAGGGCGAGCCAGAGGTCGGCGTTAGACACTGCATATAAATAGAAGGCGCCGCTGAGCAGCGCGAGGGCGCAAAGGGTCACGGAGCGGGGCATGGCCGGTCCTTGTTGTTGGCGTGCGTCCAAGCATAGTCGAAGGATCGCTGGGCATCCGGTTGCCGGATACGCAAAGAACAAGGCCCGGAACCCCATCACAGGTCCCGGGCCTTGCGTGTTACCCGAACATCAACAGCCGATCAGATCAGTGGAACTGCTCTTCTTCGGTGGAACCGGTCAGCGCGGTAACCGAAGACTTGCCACCCTGGATCACAGTGGTCATGTCGTCGAAGTAGCCGGTGCCCACTTCCTGCTGGTGCGCAACGAAGGTGTAGCCTTTCGATGCGTCAGCGAATTCCTGCTCTTGCAGCTTCACGTAGGCGGTCATGTCGTTGCGGGCGTAGTCGTGCGCCAGGTTGAACATGCCGTGCCACATGTTGTGGATGCCGGCCAGGGTGATGAACTGGTGCTTGTAGCCCATTGCCGACAGTTCGCGCTGGAACTTGGCGATGGTTGCGTCGTCCAGGTTCTTCTTCCAGTTGAAGGAAGGCGAGCAGTTGTAGGACAGGATCTGGTCCGGGTATTCCTTCTTGATCGCTTCGGCGAAGCGACGAGCCTCGTCCAGGTCTGGCTTGGCGGTTTCGCACCAGATCAGGTCGGCGTAAGGCGCATAGGCCAGGCCGCGAGCGATGGCTTGGTCCAGGCCGGCACGTACTTTGTAGAAGCCTTCCTGGGTACGCTCGCCGATCACGAACGGTTGGTCGTACGGGTCGCAGTCGCTGGTCAGCAGGTCGGCGGCGTTGGCGTCGGTACGGGCCAGGATGATGGTCGGTACGCCGGCAACGTCGGCCGCCAGACGGGCAGCGCTCAGCTTTTGAACGGCTTCCTGGGTCGGAACCAGAACCTTGCCGCCCATGTGGCCGCATTTCTTCACGGAAGCCAGTTGGTCTTCGAAGTGAACGCCGGCAGCGCCTGCTTCGATCATGTTCTTCATCAGTTCGTAGGCGTTCAGTACGCCGCCGAAACCGGCTTCAGCGTCAGCCACGATTGGTGCGAAGTAATCGATGTAGCCGTCATCGCCTGGGTTCTTGCCGGCTTTCCACTGGATCTGGTCGGCGCGACGGAACGAGTTGTTGATGCGCTTGACCACGGTTGGAACCGAATCCACCGGGTACAGCGACTGGTCTGGGTACATGGACTCGGCCGAGTTGTTATCGGCAGCCACTTGCCAGCCGGACAGGTAGATAGCCTGGATGCCGGCCTTGACCTGTTGAACAGCCTGGCCGCCGGTCAGGGCGCCCATGCAGTTGACGAAATCTTTTTCAGGGCGGAAGGACGGGTGGGCGCCCTTGGTGACCAGATTCCACAGTTTTTCCGCACCCATGCGGGCCAGGGTGTGCTCTGGCTGAACGGAACCACGCAGACGGACGACATCGGCAGCGGTGTAGGTACGGGTCACGCCTTTCCAGCGCGGGTTCTCGGCCCAGTCTTTTTCGAGGGCTGCAATTTGCTGTTCGCGTGTCAGTGCCATGGAAATAAGCCTCGTCGCATAGGTCTTGTGAAAAATGTTCGCTCTGTCGGCTGCGCTGTTGATACAGGGGCAGCACCGAATGCTCGCTGGTCAGAGGACGCTGGCGACTCAGTCTAGTCTGGCGAAGTTACGACGTTGAACGATGGTGCTCGAAAAGGGGAAGTGAGCAGGTGCTGGCGGACTGTCGGGCAGGTTGGCTCGTGGTTGCCGTGCTACGTCGATCAGGTTTTGCCATGTACCGTTGATGCGCTTCCGTCCCTCGGGACAACTTCGTTCCAGTCGCAATCTCGTCAAACCGCCTTGTGGGCTGTACAGACACGGACTCGGCTCAGGTGGGTAGGTTAGAGCGCGATCCGAAGGCCCTTGCCAGGGCCCCTGATTAGCGGGAGCGGGGCCATCATGCCTCTGCGATTTGAGGTCGTCAAATGTTTTGTAGTGGTTTTTTCACTCCACTACATCTTTGGTCTAATACGACTCATCAGTCAGTTTCAAGGCCGTTGGTCGAGGCCTTGATTTCCGTGGCTTCAGTCCAATGCGTCGACTTTTACCCGCAAAGTCATGTTTTCACCCCGTTGAGTCGAGTAGCTCAGGGCCGAGGCAGAGCGGTCGGCCTGACTTTGAGCATTTACACCCGCCAACGTGATCCACTCGCCCAGCTTGCCGGTGACCTTCGTGTCGGTACTTTGTACTTTCACTACATCCGGGCGTTCCTGGCTCATCCGGTCATTGTTGGTGCTGATGTTCAGGTGAACGGTGTCGCCGGAGACGCTGGCGGTGACGTAGAAGCCTTGCGTGACGTTGCGGTACTCGGTCTGGCTTTGTACGCGACCGTAATTGTCGGTCTGCGTGCTGGTGATGGGGATGCTCTGGCCGACCTGGATCAGTGCGGGGGTGCCTTCGCTGGCCTGGATCTGCTGCAGTCCGCCTTCGCGGTTGGCGGTGCCATAGCGGATGATCCGCGCATTGCCGCGGTTGTCCTGGAAATTGCTGTCGTTGTTGTCGACGCTGATCAGCAGGCGTTTCGGCGCGGTGTCCAGATCGCGAAGAAGGGTGCGAAGTTCGTCGATCTTGCCGGGTTCGGCTTTGACGATCAGCTTGTTCTCGAAACTGCTGACGGTGCCGTCCTTGCCGAGAAAGGCTTGCGCGGCGGGCAGCATTTCCGCGCTGGTGCGGTGGTTCAGGGGCAGGACTTCGGTGGCAGCCAGCGCATTCAGGCTGAGCGACAGAAGCAGGGAGGCGAGCAGGGGGCGTAGCGGCATGTCCATGATCTCCGCGGGTGGAGTGGACATGATGGCAAAGTTTCCGGGGGTTGTGTGCGGGTCCATCGCGCCGAACTGTCGCGATGGACCCGTGAGTTACACCGCTTTCGAATCGCGAACCATGTCGACGTGAGGAATCCCCGCTTCCAGGAACTCTTCACTGACCACGCGGAAACCCAGGCGCTCATAGAACGTCGTGGCATGGACCTGGGCGGTCAGCATCTGCTGGCTCAGGTCGCGGTCCTGCGCTTCGACGATGGCGGCTTGCATCAGCGCGTCGCCGACTTTCAGTCCGCGCCAGTCCTTGAGCACCGACACGCGACCGATCTGCCCGTCCAGCAGCAGGCGGGCGGTGCCGATGGCGTAGTCGTCTTCGACGGCGAGGAAATGGATGGCATCGTTGTCGTCCGAATCCCATTCCAGCTCTGGCGGAACGTTCTGCTCGGCAATGAACACGGCTTCGCGAATCCTGCGGATATCAGCGTTGTCCTTGTTCCAGTCGGCAAGCCGCACCTTGATCTTATTCATTGGCAAACCCCAGGCTTCCTTGCTTGATCAGCTCGCAGATCAGTTCCAGGCTGGCTTCGTCACCGAGCCATTGCGCCAGGTTCTCGGCGTGCAGGGCGTCGGCCGAGCAGATCAGCTTCAGCAGCTCGCGCAATTCGCCCGGCAGCAGGCGGCTCTGGCCGCTGGCGAACAGCAGCAGGTTGTCGTCGACTTCCGACCAGGCCATGCGTGCGCTTGGGTTGCGGATAATGATCGCGCCCTGTTCCAGGCTGTCGATCAGTTCTTCTTCGCTCAGCGCTTCGCCGGCGACCATTTCCGGGTAGCGCGGTTCGGTCATGAACTGGCCGAACCAGGTCAGCAGCAGGCGCTCGTCGCCCATGTGCTCGTTGAGCAGGCTCTTCAGGCGACCGAGTGCGTCGTGCTGGATCTGATGCGGGTCGCTGACTGGCTGGGCATCGGCGTCGCTGTAGCGTTCTTCGTCGGTCAGGAACTGGCTGAGGAAGTCGGTGAAGTGAGTCAGCACTTCAGCGGCGCTCGGGGCGCGGAAGCCTACCGAGTACGTCAGGCAGTTGTCTTCGGCGACGCCGTAGTGGGCCAGGCGCGGCGGCAGGTAAAGCATGTCACCCGGCTCAAGGCTCCATTCGTCGCTTTGCTCGAAGTCGGCGAGGATGCGCAGGTCGGGGTGTTCCAGCAGCGGGCTGTCGCTGTTGCACATCTGTCCGACTTTCCAGTTGCGCTTGCCGTGCCCTTGCAGCAGGAACACATCGTAGTTGTCGAAGTGCGGGCCGACGCTGCCGCCAGGCGTGGCGAAGCTGATCATCACATCGTCGATGCGCCAGCTCGGCAGGAAGCGGAAGTGCTCCAGCAGCTCGGCGACTTCCGGGACGAACTGGTCGACGGATTGCACGAGCAGGGTCCAGTCGCGCTCGGGCAGGGTGCCGAAGGTTTCTTCGGTAAACGGGCCGCGGCGCAGTTCCCACGGGGTCTCGCCATGCTCGATGACAATGCGCGATTCGACTTCTTCTTCCAGTGCGAGGCCGGCCAGTTCGTCAGCGTCGATCGGGCTTTCGAAGTCGGTGAACGCCTGGCGCACCAGCAGCGGTTTCTTCTGCCAGTAATCGCGCATGAATTCGCGAGCAGTCAAACCGCCCAACAGTTGCAGTGGAGTATCAGAATTCATGGTTAACCTATTGAAAAAAAGTAAATTTCTTTCAGCAATAAAAACGCCCGGCTCGGCCGGGCGTTAAAACGCGGGAAATGGATCAGATGCGTTTGGCTTGCGCCGCAGCGTTGCCGATGTAGTTGGCAGGGGTCAGCTTCTTCAGCTCTTCGCGAGCTTCGGCTGGCATGTCCAGGCCATCGATGAAGGTCAGCAGCGCCTCTGGGCTGATGCCTTTGCCACGGGTCAGCTCTTTGAGCTTCTCGTAGGGGTTCTCGATGTTGTAGCGGCGCATCACGGTCTGGATCGGCTCGGCCAGGACTTCCCAGCAGGCGTCCAGGTCTTCGGCGATGCGTGCGGTGTTGATCTCCAGCTTGCTGATGCCTTTGAGACTGGCCTCGTAGGCGATCACGCTGTGGGCAAAGCCGACACCGAGGTTGCGCAGTACGGTGGAGTCGGTCAGGTCGCGCTGCCAGCGGGAAATTGGCAGTTTGCTGGCCAGGTGCTGGAACAGCGCGTTGGCGATGCCCAGGTTGCCTTCGGAGTTCTCGAAGTCGATTGGGTTGACCTTGTGCGGCATGGTCGAGGAGCCGATTTCACCTGCGATGGTCTTCTGTTTGAAGTAGCCCAGCGAGATGTAGCCCCAGATGTCACGGTCGAAGTCGATCAGGATGGTGTTGAAGCGCGCGATGGCGTCGAACAGCTCGGCGATGTAGTCGTGCGGCTCGATCTGGGTGGTGTAAGGGTTGAACACCAGGCCCAGCTCGTCTTCGATGAAGGCGCGGGCGTTGGCTTCCCAGTCGATCTGCGGGTAGGCCGACAGGTGGGCGTTGTAGTTGCCCACGGCGCCGTTGATCTTGCCCATCAGCGGGACGGCGGCAACTTGCGCGATCTGCCGCTCGAGGCGGTAGACGACGTTGGCCAGCTCTTTGCCCAGGGTGGTCGGCGAGGCCGGTTGGCCGTGGGTGCGCGACAGCATCGGCACGTCGGCGAAGCGGTGGGCCAGTTCACGCAGGGATTCGGCGATCTGGCGCATCAGCGGCAGCAGCACGGTATCGCGGCCTTCGCGCAGCATCAGGGCGTGGGACAGGTTGTTGATGTCCTCGCTGGTGCAGGCGAAGTGGATGAACTCGCTGACCTTGGCCAGTTCCGGCAGCTTGGCCGCCTGCTCTTTGAGCAGGTATTCGATGGCCTTGACGTCGTGGTTGGTGGTGCGCTCGATCTCTTTGACGCGCTCGGCGTGCTCAAGGGCGAACTCATCGGCCAGGCCATTGAGTACGGCGTTGGCTTCGGCGGAGAACGCTGGAACCTCGGCGATTTGCGGGTGGGCGGCCAGGCGCTGCAACCAGCGAACTTCGACCAGGGCGCGGAAACGGACCAGGCCGTATTCGCTGAAAATGGGGCGCAGGGCCTGGGTTTTGCCGGCGTAGCGGCCGTCTACAGGGGAAACCGCAGTGAGCGAGGAGAGCTGCATGGGGTGTTCTCGGACAGTCAGGCTTTGAAAAGGGCGCATATCATACATGAAAAATGCCCCCGGGTCGGGTGGCTGACAAAAGGTATTGCCGGCCGGATCGTGTATTTCGCTGGGTCGGCGCGGGCTTCGCGCCGACCTTTTACGTCTTAGCCGCGCAGCATCGGGTACAGCTCGCTGAGCAGCTTGCGCCGGCTGAAAACCAGCTGCCAGCGATGGCCGCCAAGCTGACGCCAGAGGCGCGCGGCGCGAATGCCGGCGAGCAGCAGGGCGCGAATTTTCGACGCATTGTTCGGTTGTTGCAGGTGGCGCATGTCGCCATGCACCTGGATGCGTTGGCGCAGGGTACTCAACGTATCCTGATACAGCGCGCCGCTGGAGGCGATGACGTTTTCGTGAACCAGGCCGAAATGCTCGGCCTGGGACTGGATCTGCGGCAAGCGGTTGCCGATGGTTTCCAGCATGTCGCCGCGCTTGGCCAGTTGCCGCTCCAGGCCGAGCATCGACAGGGCATAGCGCAGCGGTTCGCGCTGCAGGCTGCCGGGATCGCGTTCCAGGGCGCTGGCGAGGGCGCGGTAGCCATCGCGCAGATTGATGTCATCGCCGCCGAACACCTCCAGGGTGTCCTTCGGGTCGCGCACCAGCAGGCTGCCGAGCATGCAGCCGATATTGGCCTCGCTGGCCGAACCGGTGCGGGCGATGCGGTCAACCAGCACTGCGGCCTGGAAAACTCCGCCAAGGGCGATCAGTTGCTCCTGGGTCGGGCTCATCCGCGGGCGCTCCACGGCTCGGCGGTTTCGATCACGCCGCCGCCGAGGCAGATTTCGCCGTCGTAGAACACCACGGACTGGCCGGGCGTCACGGCGCGCTGAGGTTCGTCGAACACGGCGCGGTAGCCGTTCTCGGTGCGCTCCAGAGTGCAGTCCTGATCGCTCTGGCGGTAACGGACCTTGGCGGTCAGGCGGCGTGGCGCGGACAGATCGATCGGATTGACCCAGAAGATTTCCGAGGCGAGCAGGGCGCGGGAGAACAGCCATGGGTGTTCATTGCCTTGGCCGACCACCAGCACGTTGCGGCCGAGGTCTTTTTCCAGCACGTACCAAGGCTCGTCGCCGGCATCTTTCAGGCCGCCGATGCCGAGACCCTGGCGCTGGCCGATGGTGTGGTACATCAGGCCGTGGTGCTGGCCGATGACTTCGCCGTCGGTGGTCTGGATCTCGCCGGGCTGGGCCGGCAGGTACTGCTTGAGGAAGTCGCTGAAACGACGTTCGCCGATAAAGCAGATGCCGGTGGAATCTTTCTTCTTGGCCGTGGCCAGGCCGTGTTTTTCGGCAATTGCACGGACTTCGGGTTTTTCCAGTTCGCCGACCGGGAACAGGGTGCGGGCGATCTGCTCGCCGCCGACGGCGTGGAGGAAGTAGCTCTGGTCCTTGTTCGGGTCAAGGCCCTTGAGCAGTTCGGTGCGTCCGTCGATGTCGCGGCGGCGCACGTAGTGGCCGGTGGCGATCAGGTCGGCGCCGAGGGCCAGGGCGTAGTCCAGAAAGGCTTTGAACTTGATTTCGCGGTTGCAGAGGATGTCCGGGTTCGGCGTGCGGCCGGCCTTGTATTCCTCAAGGAAGTGCTCGAAGACGTTGTCCCAGTACTCTGCGGCGAAGTTGGCGGTGTGCAGCTTGATGCCGATGCGGTCGCACACGGCCTGGGCGTCGGCCAGGTCTTCGCGGGCGGTGCAGTACTCGGTGCCGTCGTCCTCTTCCCAGTTCTTCATGAACAGGCCTTCCACCTGGTAGCCCTGCTCCATCAGCAGGAGGGCGGAAACGGAAGAGTCCACGCCGCCGGACATGCCGACGATGACGCGTGCCTTTTGGAGAGCTGGTTCGGACATAGGTATGGGTGCGTATCTGGAAAAAGACGACGATTCTATCAGGCTGCGTCCTTCAAGGCGAAAACCTGCTCAGTTGCGGATCAGCTCAAGGCTGTGCAAAGGCCCCGCCAGGTAGTCCTCGATGCAGCGCGGGACCAGCTCGCTGCGCCAGCGCTCGGGGTCCGCGGCCAGTTCTTCCGGGGTCATCCACACTGCGCGGACGATATCGCTGTCCAGGGCGCGATCGGCATGGTGCTTGACAGGGCGGGCGGCGAAGCAGATTCGCTGGTAGGTCACGCCGTTGCTGGGGGCGGTATAGAGGTAGATGCCGACCAGTCCGGTCAGCTCGACGTCCCAGGCGGTCTCTTCGAGGGTTTCGCGCAGGGCGGCTTCAAGCAGGGTTTCGTTGGCTTCGAGGTGGCCGGCGGGCTGGTTGAACACGTGCTTGCCGGCCTTGAATTCTTCGACCAGCAGGAAGCGGCCCTGGTCTTCGACGATGGTGGCGACGGTGATATGGGGTTGCCAGGTCATGAAAGGTTCCTGTGTGGCGAGCGCAGAAAGCAGAAGCCCCGGTGCGTGGCCGGGGCTTCCGATGTTACGTCAAGCGAACCTTAGAGTGCGGCAATCGCGCTGTTCAGGGTCTGGCTTGGGCGCATCACCTTGCTGGTCAGCTCGGCGTCGGGGAAGTAGTAGCCACCGATTTCGACGGGCTTGCCTTGAACGGCGTTGAGCTCGGCGACGATGGTCGCTTCGTTCTCAGCCAGGGCTTTGGCCAGCGGGGCGAAGCGTGCCTGCAGTGCGGCATCTTCAGTCTGTGCAGCCAGTGCCTGGGCCCAGTACAGGGTCAGGTAGAAGTGGCTGCCGCGGTTGTCGATGCTGCCGACCTTGCGCGCAGGGGACTTGTTGCTGTCCAGGAACTGGCCGGTGGCCTGGTCCAGGGTGGCAGCCAGTACCTTGGCTTTCGGGTTGGCGTAGGTGTTGCCCAGGTGTTCCAGGGAAGCAGCCAGTGCCAGGAATTCGCCCAGCGAGTCCCAGCGCAGGAAGTTCTCTTCGACCAGTTGCTGTACGTGTTTCGGAGCCGAACCACCGGCGCCGGTTTCGAACAGGCCGCCGTTGTTCATCAGCGGAACGATCGACAGCATCTTGGCGCTGGTGCCCAGTTCCATGATCGGGAACAGGTCGGTCAGGTAGTCGCGCAGCACGTTACCGGTCACCGAGATGGTGTCCTGGCCGGCGCGGATACGCTGCAGCGAAACCTTCATTGCCTCGACCGGCGACAGGACACGGATGTCCAGGCCAGCGGTGTCGTGGTCTTTCAGGTACTTCTGGACTTTCTCGATCAGCACGCCGTCGTGGGCGCGTTGCGGGTCGAGCCAGAACAGCGCCGGGGTGTTGCTGGCGCGAGCGCGGTTGACGGCGAGCTTGACCCAATCCTGGATCGGCGCGTCCTTGGTCTGGCACATGCGGAAGATGTCGCCGGCTTCGACGTCCTGTTGCAGCAGCAGGTTACCCTGGCCGTCCAGTACGCGGATGACGCCATCGGCCTTGGCCTGGAAGGTCTTGTCGTGAGAACCGTACTCTTCGGCTTTCTGCGCCATCAGGCCGACGTTCGGTACGCTGCCCATGGTGGTCGGGTCGAAGGCGCCGTGTTTCTTGCAGTCTTCGATCACGGCCTGGTAGATGGTCGCGTAGCAGCGGTCAGGAATGACAGCCTTGGTGTCTTGCAGCTGGCCTTCGGTGTTCCACATCTTGCCCGAGTCACGGATCATCGCCGGCATCGAGGCGTCGACGATAACGTCGCTCGGCACGTGCAGGTTGGTGATGCCCTTGTCGGAGTTGACCATGGCCAGCGCAGGGCGGATGGCATAGACAGCCTGGATGTCGGCTTCGATCTGCGCCTGCTGCTCGGCTGGCAGGTTCTTGATGCGGGCGTACAGGTCGCCGATGCCGTTGTTCAGGTTGAAGCCGATCTGCTCAAGGATGGCGGCGTTCTTGTTCAGCGCGTCCGCGTAGTACTCGGCAACGATCTGGCCGAACATGATTGGGTCGGAGACTTTCATCATGGTGGCTTTCAGGTGAACCGACAGCAGCACGCCCTGAGCCTTGGCGTCTTCGATTTCAGCGGCGATGAAGGCGCGCAGGGCCTTGGTGCTCAGTACGGCGCAATCGATGATTTCGCCGGCCTTGACCGAGGTTTTTTCTTTCAGGACGGTGGTGGAACCGTCTTTGCTCAGCAATTCGATACGCAGGCTGTCATCGGCTTCGATGAGGGCGGCTTTTTCGCTGCCGTAGAAGTCGCCGTTGCTCATGTGAGCGACATGGGACTTCGAGTCAGCGGCCCAGGCACCCATCTTGTGCGGGTGTTTGCGGGCGTAGTTCTTGACCGACAGTGGTGCGCGGCGGTCAGAGTTGCCCTCACGCAGAACCGGGTTCACGGCGCTGCCCTTGATGCGGTCGTAGCGTGCCTTGGCTTCTTTCTCAGCGTCGTTGGCCGGTGCTTCCGGGTAGTCCGGAATGTTGAAGCCCTTGGCTTGCAGCTCCTTGATCGCGGCCTTCAGTTGTGGCACCGAGGCGCTGATGTTCGGCAGCTTGATGATGTTGGCTTCCGGGGTCGTCGCCAGTTGTCCCAGTTCCGCCAGATGGTCGGCCACTTGCTTTTCGGCGCCGAGTTGTTCTGGGAAGGCGGAGAGGAGGCGGGCAGCGAGAGAGATGTCCCGGGTTTCTACTGCGATGTCGGCAGTAGCGGTGAAGGCTTCGACGATGGGGAGCAGCGAGTAGGTGGCGAGTGCCGGGGCTTCGTCGGTGAAGGTGTAGATGATCTTGGATCGGGTGGACATATTCGGGTTAACTCTCTGTTTTGCTGAGCGTGCTCGGGATCTCGGTAGGGCGCGCAGGGTAAGCGCTTCGCTCAGACACATCCATGAGCGGAAAGTCGAGGATCCAGGGCTGTGATGGTGGATTGCATCAGTCGAGTGTCAAACGGCTGAACCGCGGTAACAGCTCAGTCTTGTCGGGGCAGCGGGACCTGTAGCGGACATCTCGCCCCCAAGTGACCCTTGAGTCACCGGCGCAGTATACCAATTCCTTGGTCCTAATCATCAAGACGAAGATGTCGGATGACCATTTATAGACGAAAGATGTAGAGCTTTTTTCGGCTTTGTGACGGTTTTGTGGGCAAGGTTTCCGTTCGCCGTCAACTGGGTTAGGCTCTGGGGATTGCATGAAGACTACAAACCAAAAAAAGCGGAGTGCAGCATGGGATACCAGAAAATCGAGGTTCCGGCAGTCGGCGACAAAATCACCGTCAACGCAGACCATTCTCTCAATGTTCCAGACAATCCGATCATCCCGTTCATTGAAGGCGACGGTATCGGGGTAGACGTTTCCCCAGTCATGATCAAGGTGGTCGACGCTGCGGTCGAGAAGGCTTACGGCGGCAAGCGCAAGATTTCCTGGATGGAAGTCTACGCCGGCGAAAAGGCCACCCAGGTCTATGACCAGGACACCTGGCTGCCCCAGGAAACCCTCGACGCGGTGAAGGATTACGTGGTTTCCATCAAGGGCCCGCTGACCACGCCGGTCGGTGGCGGCATCCGCTCGCTGAACGTAGCGCTGCGCCAGCAACTTGACCTGTATGTCTGTCTGCGTCCTGTCGTCTGGTTCGACGGTGTCCCGAGCCCTGTGAAGAAGCCGGGCGACGTCGACATGGTGATCTTCCGCGAGAACTCTGAAGACATCTACGCCGGTATCGAATGGAAAGCCGGTTCGCCTGAGGCCAACAAGGTCATCAAATTCCTCAAGGAAGAAATGGGTGTCACCAAGATCCGTTTCGACCAGGATTGCGGCATCGGCATCAAGCCGGTCTCCAAGGAAGGCACCCAGCGCCTGGTGCGCAAAGCCCTGCAATACGTCGTGGACAACGACCGCAAGTCGCTGACCATCGTCCATAAAGGCAACATCATGAAGTTCACCGAAGGTGCCTTCAAGGATTGGGGCTACGAGGTGGCGAAGAACGAATTCGGCGCCGAGCTGCTCGATGGCGGCCCGTGGATGAAGTTCAAGAACCCGAACACCGGCCGTGAAGTGATAGTCAAGGACGCCATTGCCGACGCCATGCTGCAGCAGATCCTGCTGCGTCCGGCCGAGTACGACGTGATCGCGACCCTCAACCTCAACGGTGACTACCTGTCCGACGCCCTGGCGGCCGAGGTCGGTGGTATCGGCATTGCGCCGGGTGCCAACCTGTCCGACACCGTGGCGATGTTCGAAGCCACCCACGGCACCGCGCCGAAATACGCGGGCAAGGACCAGGTGAACCCGGGTTCGGTGATCCTCTCCGCTGAAATGATGCTGCGCCACCTCGGCTGGACCGAAGCGGCCGACCTGATCATCAAGGGCACCAACGGCGCCATCCGGGCCAAGACGGTGACTTATGACTTCGAACGTCTGATGGAAGGCGCGACCCTGGTTTCGTCGTCGGGCTTCGGTGAAGCGCTGATCAAGCACATGTAAGCGGCATGAAAAACCGGCCAGCCCCGTATGACGAGGTTGGCCGGTTTTTTTTCGCCGCGTTGAAGGTCAGGCGTCGGCGGTGATCGGGTTTGTGGTCTTGACCTCTGTCGTGCTGGTGCTGTCACCGATGTTCACGGCATGAAGTCCCTTGGGGCCCTGGATGATGTCGAAAGTCACGGCTTGTCCGGCTTTCAGTGTTTTATAACCGTCCATCTTGATTGCCGAATAGTGAGCGAACAGATCCTCGGTCTTGCCTTCTTCATTGATGAAGCCATAGCCCTTGGCATTGTTGAACCACTTGACTTTACCGCTTGCCATCCTCATATCCCTCTGCAAAGGACTCCATCACTGGAGTATCATCCACTCCATCCGCATATAACCTGCGAAAATTCTGGTTGACTGCGCGGACCTTTATTGACCACGGTGGGTTCTTATTGGTTGTAACACCGTTTTGCTGATAGTCAAGGTCAGGCGACGGCCGTTGCCTGGCGTCGGTTCAAGCGGTCAACCCTCAACCCTAACCTGTCGAAATGATGAAATTCTTTCCATGCATGCACATAGCCAGATTCGACTAACATTCAATCAGGATCGCCCGCAATCGCATGAGGACGATGGTGCTGGCCTGGCCGTACAGGAAGCCAAGCCGGCGCTGCAGGCGCCACCGATGTACAAGGTGGTTTTGTTCAACGATGACTACACGCCGATGGATTTCGTCGTCGAAGTGCTCGAGGTGTTTTTTAACCTGAACCGCGAGCTGGCGACCAAGGTCATGCTGGCCGTCCACACCGAGGGACGGGCAGTGTGCGGATTGTTTACCCGTGACATCGCCGAGACCAAGGCCATGCAGGTCAACCAATACGCAAGGGAAAGCCAGCATCCGCTACTCTGTGAAATCGAGAAGGACGGTTAATCGCCGACCACTTGGGTATGAGGTGAAGCTATGTTAAACCGCGAGCTCGAAGTCACCCTCAATCTGGCCTTCAAGGAGGCCCGTTCCAAGCGTCATGAGTTCATGACGGTTGAACACCTTCTGCTGGCATTGCTGGATAACGAGGCCGCCGCGACTGTTTTGCGCGCGTGCGGTGCGAATCTCGACAAACTCAAACACGATCTGCAGGAGTTCATCGACTCCACCACGCCACTGATCCCCGTCCATGACGAGGACCGTGAAACCCAGCCAACCCTGGGCTTCCAGCGTGTGCTGCAGCGTGCCGTCTTCCATGTACAGAGCTCGGGCAAGCGTGAAGTGACCGGCGCCAACGTACTGGTGGCCATTTTCAGTGAGCAGGAAAGCCAGGCGGTATTCCTTCTCAAGCAACAAAGCGTGGCTCGCATCGATGTAGTCAACTACATCGCGCACGGCATTTCCAAAGTGCCCGGCCACGGCGAACACCCCGAAGGCGAGCAGGAAATGCAGGACGAAGACGGCGGCGAAACCTCGTCGTCGAGTAATCCCCTGGATGCCTACGCCAGCAACCTCAACGAACTCGCTCGTCAGGGCCGTATCGATCCGCTGGTCGGGCGTGAGAGCGAAGTCGAGCGCGTGGCACAGATTCTCGCGCGTCGGCGCAAGAACAACCCGCTGCTGGTGGGCGAGGCCGGTGTCGGCAAGACGGCGATCGCCGAAGGCCTGGCCAAGCGCATCGTCGACGGCCAGGTGCCTGATCTGCTGTCCCAGAGCGTGGTCTATTCGCTAGACCTCGGCGCTTTGCTGGCCGGCACCAAGTACCGCGGCGACTTCGAGAAGCGCTTCAAGGCGCTCCTGGGTGAACTGCGCAAACGTCCGCAGGCAATTTTGTTCATCGATGAAATCCACACCATCATCGGTGCCGGCGCGGCATCCGGCGGTGTCATGGATGCCTCCAACCTGCTCAAGCCGCTGTTGTCCTCTGGCGACATCCGCTGCATCGGTTCCACGACCTTCCAGGAGTTCCGTGGCATCTTCGAGAAGGACCGTGCCTTGGCGCGGCGCTTCCAGAAGGTCGATGTCAGCGAGCCGTCGGTCGAAGACACCGTGGGCATCCTGCGCGGGCTGAAGGGGCGTTTCGAGTCCCACCACAGCATCGAGTACAGCGACGAGGCCCTGCGTGCAGCGGCCGAGTTGGCAGCGCGCTACATCAATGACCGGCACATGCCGGACAAAGCCATTGATGTGATCGACGAGGCGGGTGCCTATCAGCGTCTGCAGCCGGTCGAGGCTCGGGTCAAGCGCATCGAGGTGCAGCAGGTCGAAGACATCGTGGCGAAGATCGCCCGTATTCCGCCGAAGCATGTCAGCAGCTCCGACAAGGAACTGCTGCGCAACCTGGAGCGCGACCTGAAACTGACCGTGTTCGGTCAGGATGCGGCGATCGATTCGCTGGCCACTGCTATCAAGCTCTCTCGTGCGGGTCTGAAAGCGCCTGACAAGCCTGTCGGTTCCTTCCTGTTCTCCGGTCCGACCGGGGTGGGCAAGACCGAGGTGGCACGGCAACTGGCCAAGGCGCTGGGTGTCGAGCTGGTTCGCTTCGACATGTCGGAGTACATGGAACGGCATACCGTGTCGCGCCTGATCGGTGCGCCTCCGGGCTATGTCGGCTTCGACCAGGGTGGTCTGCTGACCGAAGCCATCACCAAGCAGCCGCATTGCGTGCTGTTGCTCGACGAGATCGAAAAGGCGCATCCGGAAGTCTTCAACCTGCTGCTGCAGGTCATGGACCACGGCACCTTGACGGACAACAACGGGCGCAAGGCGGACTTCCGCAACGTGATCGTCATCATGACCACCAACGCCGGCGCCGAAACTGCGGCGCGTGCTTCCATCGGTTTCACGCATCAGGACCACTCGTCCGATGCGATGGAAGTGATCAAGAAGAGCTTCACGCCGGAGTTCCGCAACCGTCTGGACACCATCATCCAGTTTGGTCGCCTGACTCACGAGACGATCAAGAGCGTGGTGGACAAGTTCCTCACCGAGCTGCAGGCGCAACTGGAGGACAAGCGTGTCCTGCTGGAAGTGTCCGATGCAGCACGCAACTGGCTGGCGGTTGGCGGCTACGATGCGCAGATGGGGGCTCGTCCAATGGCGCGGCTTATCCAGGACAAGATCAAGCGGCCACTGGCCGAGGAAATCCTGTTTGGGGAACTGGCCGACCATGGCGGTGTGGTGCACATCGACATCCGCGACGGCGAACTGGTCTTCGATTTCGAGACCACGGCCGAAATGGCCTGATGGCTTGCTCGCGGGGGTTCGCCCCCGCAGCAGGTTCACTGCTTTGTTCGACACGAAAAAAAGCCCGGCGATTGCCGGGCTTTTTTCGTATCGACTTTAGCGGGCGCGGTAGGTGATGCGGCCTTTGCTGAGGTCGTAAGGCGTCAGCTCGACGCGGACCTTGTCACCAGTAAGGATACGAATGTAGTTCTTGCGCATCTTTCCGGAGATGTGCGCGGTTACGACGTGCCCGTTTTCCAACTCCACGCGGAACATGGTGTTGGGCAGGGTGTCGACGACAGTGCCTTCCATTTCGAAGCTGTCTTCTTTCGACATGCAGTAAAGCCCTCGGTGTTCAGTTATGGCCCGGCACAGAAGTACCCAGCTACAAAAAGTGGCGTGCATTGTGCCCGAAAAATGGAGGTCAAGCCAAGGTTTTCAGTTCAGGGTGACCCAGCGCTGGTTGATCAGCAGTTCAATAGGGCGGTATTGGGTCTTGTAGTTCATTTTTTTGCAGTTCTTGATCCAGTAGCCAAGGTAAACGGCATCGAGACCAAGGCGCAGGGTTTCGCCGATCTGCCACAGGATGGCATAACGGCCGAGGCTGCGGCGTTCTTCTGTAGGTTCGTAGAAGGTGTAGACCGCCGAAAGTCCGTTGGGCAGCAGGTCGGTCACCGCGATAGCGACCAGTTTGCCGTCCAGGCGGAACTCGTAGAAACGGGAGAATGGCAGGTCCCGGACCAGAAAGGTCGAGAACTGGTCGCGACTGGGAGGGTACATGTCACCGTCAGCATGGCGCTGCTCGATGTAGCGTCGGTAGAGGTCGAAGTACTCTTCGTTGAACGAAGGGCGGGCGGGGCTCACCACCAGGTCGGCGTTGCGCTTGATGATGCGTTTCTGCTGGCGATTGGGGGTAAAGCGCGCAGCCGGGATGCGTGCCGGTACGCAGGCATTGCAATTCTGGCAATGGGGCCGGTACAGGTGGTCGCCGCTGCGGCGAAAGCCCATTTCCGACAGGTCCGCGTAGACGTTGGCGTCCATCGGCTGGCTCGGATCGAGAAACAGCGTGGTGGCTTGCTCGTCAGGCAGGTAGCTGCAGGCATGGGGTTGAGTGGCATAGAACTTCAACCGCGCCAACTCAGTCATGATCAACCCCTCGGCAGGTGTTTTTTCTAAGTGTAAGCCAGCTCTGAAAACTCGCCTAGCAAACGGCTCGCTGGCAGATCCAGGTGGCGCGATTGGGCTGGTCCAGGTACTGGCGCAGATAATCGGCGAAGGTCGCACGGGCGATGGCGCGTGCGCCAAGGCTGTGCAGGTGCTCGGTCGGCATCTGGCAGTCGATGAGAACGAACCCCGCCTCGCGCAAGTGCTCGACCAGTGTCACGAAGCCGACCTTGGACGCGTTGTCGGCCCGACTGAACATGGATTCGCCGAAGAACAACCGGCCCATCGCCAGGCCATAGAGGCCGCCCACCAGTTCGCTGTCCTGGCGCACCTCCACGGAGTGCGCGAGGCCCTGGCGATGCAACTCGACATAAGCCGCCTGCATGTTGTCGGTGATCCAGGTGCCGTCGGCGTAGCTGCGCGGCGCGGCGCAGGCCTGGATTACTGCGCTGAAGTCCTGATCGAAACTGACCTCATAGCGCGCCTGGCGCATGAACTTGCGCAGCGAGCGGGACACGTGCAACTCGTCGGGAAACAGCACGGTGCGAGGGTCCGGCGACCACCAGAGGATCGGCTGGCCATCCTGATACCAGGGAAAGCAGCCGTGACGATAGGCTTGCACCAGGCGTTCGGGGCGCAGGTCGCCGCCGGCGGCGAGCAGGCCGTTGGGTTCCCGCAGGGCTTTTTCCAGAGGTGGAAAGTCCAGGGTGTTGCGGTTGAGCCAGGTCAGCATCGTTATTCGGTCACGCCGCCGAGGGAAGAGGAGGGCGCCCAGCATGACCCGAAAAAGCCCCGCGGGACAAGCCTGCCGGCGCTTGGCGGAATCCGCGCGGTAGAGGCTTTTGTCCGGCGCAACTGATGGCGAATTGCTTCTTGCGCAACTTAACCAGGGGGCAGTTGTCCCAACTACGCAAAAACCCCGCATAAGCCTTTGTCACAAAAGAAAATGCGTGCTCAAATTGTTGCATGGGAAATTGACCCGCCTGACTGTTCGATCCGCCGAGCCGCGATAGCGATAGGTCGGCAGTAATGTTAAAAGTAGTGATTTGTTGACCGCGCCCGTTGGTCAATCACGGTTGGACGCGCAAAAAGCGCAGGAATAGACCAGTTTTGAAGAAACCCACAGCAACACCCAATCCCGAGCCGCTCTGGCGCCAGCAGTTGCATTACAGGCTCAAGGAAGGTGCCCTGATTGCCATGGGCGCCTTGTGCCTTTACCTGTGGATGGCTTTGCTGACCTACGACCAGGCCGACCCGGGCTTCAGCCATACCAGCAACGTCGATCAGGTGCAGAATGCCGCAGGCCGTGCAGGCGCCTTCTTTGCCGACGTCCTGTTCATGGTGCTGGGTTATTTCGCCTACATCTTCCCGCTGCTGCTGGCGATCAAGACCTGGCAGATCTTCCGCGAGCGCCACCAGCCCTGGCAGTGGAGCGGCTGGCTGTTCTCCTGGCGGCTGATCGGCCTGGTGTTCCTGGTGCTGTCCGGCGCCGCGCTGGCGCACATTCATTTCCATTCCGCCCCCAGCCTGCCGGCCTCGGCGGGCGGTGCGCTGGGCGAAAGCCTCGGTGACCTGGCCAAGAACGCGCTGAACGTGCAGGGCAGCACCCTGATGTTCATCGCCCTGTTCCTGTTTGGCCTGACGGTATTCACCGACCTGTCGTGGTTCAAGGTGATGGACATCACCGGCAAGATCACCCTCGATCTCTTCGAGTTGATCCAGGGCGCCGCCAATCGCTGGTGGACTGCCCGCAACGAACGCAAGCAACTGGTTGCGCAACTGCGCGAGGTCGACGAGCAGGTCCATGACGTGGTTGCCCCCACCGTCCCCGATCGCCGCGAGCAGGTAAAAGCCCGCGAACGCATCATTGAGCGCGATCAGGCCCTTACCAAACATGTGGCCGAGCGCGAGCAGAAAGCCCCGCCAATCATCATGCCGGCCGCAGCTCCGGCGCCGGAACCGAGCAAGCGCGTGCAGAAAGAGAAGCAGGCGCCGTTGTTCGTCGACAGCGCCGTCGAAGGCACGCTGCCGCCGATCTCCATTCTCGATCCCGCCGAGAAGAAGCAGGTCAACCGCTCGCCCGAATCCCTGGCGGCCGTCGGCCATCTGCTGGAAATCAAGCTGAAGGAATTCGGTGTCGAAGTCTCGGTGGATTCGATCCATCCGGGCCCTGTGATCACCCGTTACGAAATCCAGCCGGCGGCCGGGGTCAAGGTCAGCCGTATCGCTAACCTCGCCAAGGACCTTGCGCGCTCGCTGGCGGTAACCAGTGTGCGGGTGGTCGAGGTGATTCCCGGCAAGACCACCGTCGGTATCGAAATCCCCAACGAAGACCGGCAGATCGTGCGCTTCTCCGAAGTGCTGTCGTCGCCGCAGTACGACGAGGCCAAGTCGCCGGTCACCATGGCCCTGGGGCACGACATCGGCGGCAAGCCGGTGATCACTGACCTGGCGAAGATGCCGCACCTGCTGGTAGCCGGTACCACCGGTTCCGGTAAGTCGGTCGGTGTGAACGCGATGATCCTGTCGATCTTGTTCAAGTCGGGCCCGGAAGACGCCAAGCTGATCATGATCGACCCGAAGATGCTCGAACTGTCGATCTACGAAGGCATTCCGCACCTGCTGTGCCCGGTGGTCACCGACATGAAGGACGCCGCCAACGCCCTGCGCTGGAGCGTTGCCGAGATGGAACGGCGCTACAAGCTGATGGCGGCCATGGGCGTGCGTAACCTCGCGGGCTTCAACCGCAAGGTGAAGGACGCCGAGGAAGCCGGCGAGCCGATCTACGACCCGATGTTCCGCCGCGAGAGCATGGACGACGTGCCGCCGCTGCTGAAGACGCTGCCGACCATCGTGGTGGTGGTGGACGAGTTCGCCGACATGATGATGATCGTCGGCAAGAAGGTCGAAGAGCTGATCGCCCGGATCGCACAGAAGGCGCGTGCTGCTGGTATCCACCTGATTCTCGCGACCCAGCGGCCGTCGGTGGACGTCATCACCGGTCTGATCAAGGCCAACATCCCGACCCGCATGGCGTTCCAGGTCTCCAGCAAGATCGACTCGCGGACCATCATCGACCAGGGTGGCGCCGAGCAACTGCTCGGTCACGGTGACATGCTCTACATGCCGCCCGGCACCAGCCTGCCGATTCGCGTGCACGGCGCCTTCGTCTCCGACGACGAGGTGCATCGCGTGGTTGAAGCCTGGAAACTGCGTGGCGCGCCGGACTACAACGAAGACATTCTCAGCGGCGTCGAAGAGGCCGGCAGCGGCTTCGATGGCGGCGGCGGTGGCGATGGCAGCGACGACGCCGAGACCGATGCGCTCTACGACGAAGCCGTGCAGTTCGTTCTGGAGAGCCGCCGCGCGTCGATTTCCGCAGTACAGCGCAAGCTGAAGATCGGCTACAACCGCGCCGCGCGGATGATCGAGGCGATGGAAATGGCCGGTGTGGTCACCGCCATGAACACCAACGGCTCACGTGAAGTCCTCGCACCGGGACCTTCGCGGGACTGATACCCCATTCAGCCGGCGGGCAGCGATGCCCGCCGGTTCATTCATTCTGCAACGAGGATTGCCATGCGCCTGATTCGCATGATGTTGATTTCCGCTTTGAGCCTGTCCAGCGTTTCGGCCTTTGCCGCCGAGGCGGATGTGGCTCGCCTGAGCCAGTTGTTGAACAACTCGAAGACCATCGAAGCCCGTTTCTCCCAGCTGACCCTCGATGCCGGCGGCACCCAGTTGCAGGAAACCGCCGGGCAGATGGTGGTCCAGCGTCCGGGCCTGTTCTACTGGCACACCGACGCGCCGCAGGAGCAGGTGGTGGTCTCCGATGGCAAGAACGTTACCCTGTGGGACCCGGACCTGGAGCAGGCCACCGTCAAGAAACTGGACGAGCGCCTGACCCAGACCCCGGCCCTGTTGCTTTCCGGTGATATTTCCAAGATCAGCCAGAGCTTCGATATCACCTCGAAGGAGCAGGGCGACGTCATGGATTTCACCCTCAAGCCGAAAACCAAGGACAGCCTGTTCGATTCCCTGCGCCTGTCCTTCCGTCGCGGCCTGGTGAATGACATGCAACTGGTCGACACCACCGGCTCGCGTACCAATATCCTGTTCAACGGCGTCAAGGCCAACGAGCCGGTGCCGGCCAGCAAGTTCAAGTTCGACATCCCCGCTGGCGCGGATGTGATCAAAGAGTAAGAGGTCGTACAGCCGTCCATGGACCTGTTTCGCAGTGAACCGGTATCCCAGCCCTTGGCCGCGCGCATGCGCGCGCTCAATCTGGATGAATACGTCGGTCAGCAGCACCTGCTGGCGCGCGGCAAGCCGCTGCGCGAGGCACTGGAGCAGGGCGCGCTGCATTCGATGATTTTCTGGGGCCCGCCCGGCGTCGGCAAGACGACCCTGGCGCGGTTGCTGGCGCAGTTCTGCGATGCGCATTTCGAAACGGTGTCGGCGGTCCTCGCCGGGGTCAAGGAAATCCGCCATGCGGTGGAAATCGCCAAGCAGCAGGCGGCCCAGTACGGGCGACGGACCATCCTCTTCGTCGATGAAGTGCACCGTTTCAACAAGTCCCAGCAGGATGCGTTCCTGCCCTATGTCGAAGATGGCACGCTGATTTTCATCGGCGCGACCACCGAAAACCCCTCTTTCGAGCTGAACAACGCGCTGCTGTCGCGGGCACGGGTGTATGTGCTCAAAAGCCTCGATGAAGAAGCCCTGCGTCGTCTGGCGCAGCGTGCGTTGACCGAGGAGCGCGGACTGGGCAAGCGCAACCTGAGCCTCGGCGATGAGGCGTTCAAGATGCTGCTTGCCGCCGCCGATGGTGATGGCCGGCGCCTGCTCAACTTCCTCGAAAACGCCTCGGACCTGGCCGAAGACGGCGGCGAGATTGGCGTCGATCTGCTGCAAAGCCTGCTGGGTGACAGCCGTCGGCGTTTCGACAAGGGCGGCGAAGCGTTCTACGACCAGATCTCGGCCTTGCACAAATCCATCCGCGGCTCCAACCCGGATGCGGCGTTGTACTGGTTTGCGCGGATGCTCGACGGCGGTTGCGACCCGCTGTACCTGGCCCGGCGCGTGGTGCGCATGGCCAGCGAAGACATCGGCAACGCCGACCCGCGTGCCCTGAGCCTGTGCCTGTCGGCCTGGGACGTGCAGGAGCGGCTCGGCAGCCCGGAAGGCGAGCTGGCGGTGGCCCAGGCCATCACCTACCTCGCCTGCGCGCCGAAGAGCAACGCCGTGTACATGGGCTTCAAGACCGCGCTGCGCGAAGCCGCCGAGCACGGTTCGCTGGAAGTGCCGCTGCATTTGCGCAATGCCCCGACCAAGCTGATGAAACAACTGGGCTACGGCGAGGAGTACCGCTACGCCCATGACGAGCCGGACGCTTATGCCGCCGGCGAAGACTATTTCCCCGACGAACTCGAGCCGCGCCAGTATTACCAGCCGGTGCCGCGGGGCCTGGAACTGAAGATCGGCGAGAAGCTCAAGCACCTGGCCGAGCTTGACCGGACCAGTCCCCGGCAGCGGAGAAAACCGTGATTGCACTCGTTGCCGCCGTCAGCGCCGGGGGGATTGCCGGTACACTGCTGCGTTTTGCCGCTGCCAACTGGGTCAACGCCCACTGGCCTCGCCACTTTTATCTCGGTACGCTGGCGGTCAATCTGATCGGCTGTCTGCTGATCGGCCTGCTCTACGGGCTTTTTCTGCATCGCCCGTTCGTGCCGGTCGAGCTGCGTGCCGGCCTGATCGTCGGGTTCCTCGGCGGCCTGACCACGTTTTCATCTTTTTCACTGGATACCGTGCGCCTGCTCGAAAGCGGGCAGGCGCCGTTGGCCTTCGGCTATGCCGCGGCCAGCGTGCTGGGCGGCCTGCTCGCGACTTGGGCCGGCCTGGCATTGACCCGAATCTGAACCACACCTACATAACGAGAGAACGATATGCTCGATTCCAAACTGTTACGCGGCCAACTTCAGGAAGTGGCGGACCGCCTGGCCTCCCGTGGCTTCAGCCTGGATGTCGCGCGCATCGAGTCCCTGGAAGAGCGCCGCAAGACGGTGCAGACCCGGACCGAACAACTGCAGGCCGAGCGTAACGCCCGTTCCAAGTCCATCGGCCAGGCCAAGGCCAAGGGCGAGGACATCGCGCCGCTGATGGCGGACGTCGAGCGCATGGCGGGCGAACTGGCCGCCGGCAAGGTCGAGCTGGACGCGATCCAGTCCGAGCTGGACCAGATCCTGCTGACCCTGCCCAACCTGCCGGACGCCAGCGTCCCGGTGGGCGCGGATGAAGACGGCAACGTCGAAGTGCGTCGCTGGGGTACTCCGCGCGCGTTCGACTTCCCGATCCAGGACCACGTTGCCCTCGGCGAGCGCGACGGCTACCTGGACTTCGAGACCGCCGCCAAGCTGTCCGGCGCGCGCTTCGCCCTGCTGCGTGGCCCGATTGCCCGCCTGCACCGCGCCCTCGCGCAGTTCATGATCAACCTGCACATCAACGAGCACGGTTACGAAGAGGCCTACACCCCGTACCTGGTCCAGGCGCCGGCGCTGCAAGGTACCGGCCAGTTGCCGAAGTTCGAGGAAGACCTGTTCAAGATCAGCCGCGAAGGCGAGGCCGATTTCTACCTGATCCCGACCGCTGAAGTGTCGCTGACCAACATCGTCGCTGGCGAAATCGTCGACGCCAAGCAACTGCCGATCAAGTTCGTCGCCCACACCCCGTGCTTCCGCAGCGAAGCCGGTGCATCGGGCCGTGACACCCGCGGCATGATCCGCCAGCACCAGTTCGACAAGGTCGAGATGGTCCAGATCGTCGAGCCGAGCACGTCGATGGAAGCGCTGGAAGGCCTGACCCGCAATGCCGAGCGCGTGCTGCAGGCGCTGGAGTTGCCGTACCGCGTGCTGGCGCTGTGCACCGGCGACATGGGCTTCAGTGCGGTGAAGACCTACGACCTGGAAGTCTGGGTGCCGAGCCAGGACAAGTACCGCGAGATTTCCTCGTGCTCCAACTGTGGCGACTTCCAGGCGCGCCGCATGCAGGCCCGCTGGCGCAACCCGGAAACCGGCAAGCCGGAGCTGGTGCACACCCTCAACGGTTCGGGCCTGGCGGTTGGCCGTACCCTGGTCGCGGTGCTGGAGAACTACCAGCAGGCCGACGGCACCATCCGTGTGCCAGAAGTCCTCAAGCCGTACATGGGTGGCCTCGAGGTCATCGGCTAAATGGAGTTTTTGCCGCTGTTCCACAATTTGCGTGGCAGTCAGGTGCTGGTGGTCGGTGGCGGCGAGATTGCCTTGCGCAAATCTCGCCTGCTGGCCGACGCCGGGGCCAGGCTGCGCGTGGTCGCGCCCGAGATCGAAGGGCAACTGGCCGAGCTGGCTCGGCACAGTGGAGGCCAGACCCTGGACCGCGGCTATCAGGAAAGCGATCTGGATGACTGCCAACTGATCATCGCCGCCACCGACGACCCGGCGCTCAACGCCCAGGTTTCAGCGGATGCGCGGCGTCGTTGCGTACCGGTCAACGTGGTGGACGCGCCGGCGCTGTGCTCGGTGATTTTCCCGGCTATCGTCGACCGTTCGCCGCTGGTGGTCGCGGTGTCCAGTGGCGGAGACGCCCCGGTGCTGGCGCGGTTGATCCGCGCCCGTCTGGAGACTTGGATTCCTGCCGCCTATGGTGAGCTTGCCGGTCTGGCCGCGCGTTTTCGCGAGCGGGTCAAGGGGCTCTACCCGGACGTCAATCAGCGTCGCGGTTTCTGGGAAGAAGTGTTTCAGGGCCCGATCGCCGAGCGGCAACTGGCCGGGCAGGGCGCCGAAGCCGAACGCCTGTTGCAGGCCAAGGTGGATGGCGCGACCCAGCAAAATCCGGGTGAGGTGTATCTGGTCGGTGCCGGCCCGGGTGATCCGGACCTGCTGACCTTCCGCGCGCTGCGCCTGATGCAGCAGGCCGACGTGGTGCTTTACGACCGTCTGGTGGCTCCGGCGATCATCGAGATGTGCCGGCGCGATGCCGAGCGCATTTATGTGGGCAAGCGCCGCGCCGATCACTCCGTACCGCAGGACCAGATCAACCAGCAACTGGTGGACCTGGCCCGTCAGGGCAAACGGGTGCTGCGTCTGAAAGGCGGCGACCCGTTCATCTTTGGTCGTGGTGGCGAGGAAATCGAGGAACTGGCGGAGCAGGGCATCCCGTTCCAGGTAGTGCCCGGGATCACGGCTGCCAGCGGTTGCTCGGCCTACGCCGGCATTCCACTGACTCACCGTGATTACGCCCAGTCGGTGCGTTTCGTGACCGGTCACCTCAAGGACGGCAGCAGCAATTTGCCTTGGGATGATCTGGTCGCGCCGGCCCAGACCCTGGTGTTCTATATGGGGCTGGTCGGCTTGCCGACCATTTGCGCCGAGCTGATTCGCCACGGTCGCGCGGCGGATACGCCGGCGGCGCTGGTCCAGCAGGGCACCACCAAGAACCAGCGGGTCTTCACCGGCACCCTGGCTGACCTGCCGCAACTGGTGGCGGAGCATGAGGTTCATGCGCCGACGCTGGTGATCGTCGGGGAGGTGGTGCAGTTGCGGGACAAGCTGAAGTGGTTCGAAGGGGCTCAGGGCTAGTCGTTTTTGGGCCATCGCGAGCAAGCTCGCTCCTACGCCGACCGTGTAGGAGCGAGCTTGCTCGCGAAGGCCGCACAGCGACCCAAATGTCATTCAGACGCCGGTTTTCTTCCAGATCCCCCGCCCAACCAGCCTTTCCCGATCATGCGCCCGCCCAAAGTCCTGCAACGGCCCCTTGGGCACGATGCCGTTCGGGTTGATGGTCTTGTGGCTCATGTAGTAGTGGCGCTGGATATGCTCCATGTCCACCGTCTCGGCCACGCCTGGCCATTGATACAACTCCCTCAGCCAGTTGCTCAGGTTCGGATAATCCTCGATGCGCCGCAGGTTGCATTTGAAGTGGCCGTGGTACACCGCGTCGAAGCGGACGATGGTGGTGAAAAGGCGCACATCAGCCTCGGTCAGGTAATCCCCGGCCAGGTAACGCTGCCCGTCCAGTAGCTGCTCCAACGCATCCAGCTCCGCGAACAAGGCATCGAACGCTTCTTCGTAGGCCGCCTGCGAGGTGGCGAAGCCTGCGCGGTAGACGCCGTTGTTGACCGCCGGGTAAATCCGCTCGTTGAGCGCGTCGATCTTCGCCCGCAGCGGTTCGGGGTAGAGGTCCAGGCGATTGCCGGTGAGTTCATCGAAGTCGCTGTTGAAGATGCGGATGATCTGCGACGACTCGTTGTTGACGATGCGCTGCTCCTGCTTGTCCCAGAGCACCGGCACGGTCACGCGGCCGGTGTAATGCGGGTCGTCGCGGGTGTAGCGCTGGTGCAGGTAGTCGAGGCCGTCGAGTTTGTCGCCGGTGGAGCCCTGGCTCTGGTCGAAGGTCCAGCCCTGTTCGCCCATCAGCCAACTGACCACCGAGACGTCGATCAGGCTTTCCAGGCCCTTGAGCTTGCGCAGGATCAGGGTGCGATGAGCCCACGGGCAGGCCAGCGACACGTAGAGGTGATAACGCCCGGCCTCAGGGGCGGGCAGGGCGTTGCGGCGTTGGGCGTTTTCGCGCTCGAAGGCGCCGTCCTTGCTGCTTTTGTACCACTGGTCGTGCCAGCGTCCGTCGATCAACAGGCCCATGAGGGGGCTCCTTGGCAATTCGTATAGAAGTTGGAGCCCAGTCTACGGACTTCAGTTCGAACAAATAGCGCAAAGATCCCGGGTTTTTGATCGATGGATTCGATGGGTTGTTATCAGACCAGGCGCGTTGCCCAGTATTCACGGGCTTTGGCGAAGGCGTCGTCCCGGCTGTGGCCCAGGCCACGCAGGGCCAGGGCCATGGTCGCGACCACCGCCATCTCGCCATAACTGTCGCTGGCCTCACCACACCAGACCCGAAGCAAATGATCCGGCTCCAGGCTGGCCGGCTTCACATGGCGCTGCTCCGACATCTGCGGCCATTCCTCGTCCCAGTCCGCGCTGTCGGCAGTGCCGTAGAGATGGCTGGTGGCATCCGGGTTGATCTCGATCTCGCCGCCGTCGCCCTTGACCACTATGGCGCGGTCACCGAGCAAGCGACTGGCTTCGCGGTGCACCGCCTGGTAACCGGGATGGAAGATGCTCTGCAGGCCGCAGCGCGCACCCAGCGGATTGAGCACCCGCGCCAGGGAGTGGATCGGCGAGCGCAGGCCGAGGGTGTTGCGCAGGTCGATCATGCGTTGCAGGCCCGGCGCCCAGTCCTGCAACGGGAAGAAGGCAAGGTTGTGCTGTTCAAGGGCCGTCTCGACTTCGCGCCAGTTGCGGCACAACGGTATACCGACCAGATCCAGCACCTGCTCGGTATACAGGCGCCCGGCGGTATGTGCGCCGCCGCCGTGCATCAGGATGCGCACGTCATTGATCGCCAGGCAGCGCGCTGCCAGCAGGTACCAGGGCAGGTGACGCTTCTTGCCGGCGTAGCTTGGCCAGTCGATATCGACGGCGATGGCCGGGGCATTCAGGCGCTGGCGCAGGGCTTCGGTGAAGCCGGCCAGTTCTTCCGGGCTTTCTTCCTTGTGCCGCAGCAGCATCAGGAAGGCGCCGAGCTGGGTGTCCTCGACCTTGCCGTCGAGCAGCAGGCCCATGGCCTCGCGGGCTTCCTCGCGGGTCAGGCCGCGGGCGCCGCGCTTGCCCTTGCCGAGGATGCGCACGAACTGGGCGAAGGGGTGTTCTTCCGGGGTTTCGGTAACGAGCGGGAGTGGTGAATTCATATGCAGTTGGTCGGCTTGGGCAGGCCCGCCAGCTTGGCGGCGAGTTTGGCGGGAGTGCCGTTGAACAGGCGGTTGAGGTGCAGGCTGTTGCCTTTTTCCACGCCGAGCTTGAGGGCGGTGTACTTGATCAGCGGGCGGGTCGCTGGCGACAGCTCGAACTCCTGGTAGAACTGGCGCAGCAGCGTCAGCACTTCCCAGTGATCGGCGCTCAGTTCCAGCGACTCGCGGGCGGCCAGGGCCCGGGCGACGTCTTCGGACCAGTCGCTCAGCTCGACCAGGTAGCCGTCCTTGTCCAGGGCGATGTCGCGGCCGTTGACGGTAAGGGTGCTCATAACCAGCTATTGACCTTGTCGTAGTTCAAGGACAGCGCGACGAAGCCCGGGTAGTCGACGGCGGTGGCCGGACTCTCGGTGATGGCGCGGGCCTGCAGGTCTTCTTCGAGGACGTAGAGGCGCGGGCCGAGGGTGCGCAACCCGGCGAGGGGCGCGCTGCCGGGTTGCAGCGCGTAGACCGCGTCGCCGCACAGCAGCAGGCCATCGTGGGGGCCCAGCAGGCGCAGGCAACTGTAGAGGCGGTTGTCGCTGAAGGGCGAATGGGAAATGACGTGCAGGGTGCTCATCAGAGGGTTACCACCTGGTCAAAACGGTCGATCAGCGCGGCGAGGGCCATGTCATCCAGCACCTCCACCGGCAGGCTCAGGCCCTCGGCGGCCAAGCCGCGCTCGCGCAGGCTGCTGGCGGCGGCGAACAGTTCTTCGACGCCGAACATCGGCAGCGCCTGGAGGTTGGCCGCGAGGTTCTTCTGTTGCAGCAACGCCGGTTGTTGAGCAGCGGCGAGCTGGAACACGCCGTCATCGAGAAACAGCATGCCCAGCGGCAGGTCGAAGGCGCCGCCGGCCAGGGCGATATCCAGCGCTTCGCGGGCCGATGGGCCACTCCACGGCGCCTGGCGGCTGATGATCAACAGGGACTTGGCCATTTCAATCACCTCCGAAGCAGACCAGACGGTCGGCGGTTTGCGCGGCTTCGTGCAACTGGCCGAGACCGGACAGTTCCCACGGCGCTGGCAGGTTCACCGCCGGGCGCTGGTAGCGCGTGGCTTCTTCTTCATTCAGCACGCCACGGCGCAGGGCGGCGGCGATGCAGACCACGGCGTCGAGCTGGTGGTCGCTGACGAAGGCGCGCCACTGCGCGGGAATATCAGCTTCGTCCTGCGGCGTGACCACGTTGGCCGAGGCGCTGTGCACGCCGTCCTGGTAGAAGAACAACCGGACAATCTCGTGCCCGCCGGCCAGGGCCGCCTGGGCGAAGAGCAGGGCCCGGCGCGAGGAGGGCGCGTGGCCTGGGGAAAAAACTGCGATGGCGAACTTCATGGCAGGCTCTGTGGGAAAAAACTGCGGGAATGATAAAACAAAAAGCCCGCAGCAGGCTGCGGGCTTTGGCGTCGCGGACGCGTGCTTCAGTCTTCGCGGCGGGCTTCCGGGAGGAACCAGTTCAGCACCAGCGCGCAGATACCGCCGGTGGCGACGCCGGATTCCAGCACGTTGCGCAGCGCCGACGGCATGTGTGCGAGGAACTCCGGCACCTGCGCCACGCCCAGGCCCAAGGCCAGGGACACGGCGATGATCAGCAGGGCGCGGCGGTCGAGGCTGGTGCTGGCGAGGATATTGATCCCCGAGGCCGCGACCGCGCCGAACATCACCATGGCGGCGCCGCCGAGCACGGGTTCCGGCACGGCCTGGATCACCCCGGCGACGGCCGGGAACAGGCCCAGCACCACCAGCATCAGGGCAATCCACACGCCGATATGGCGGCTGGCGATGCCGGTGAGCTGAATCACGCCGTTGTTCTGCGCGAAGATCGAGCTCGGGAAGGTGTTGAACACGCCCGCCAGCAGCGAGTTGGCGCCGTTGACCAGCACGCCGCCCTTGATCCGCTGCATCCACAGCGGGCCTTCCACCGGCTGGCGCGAGACCTTGCTGGTGGCGGTGACGTCACCGATGGCTTCCAGCGAGGTGACCAGGTAGATCACCAGCATCGGAATGAACAGTGCCCAGGAGAAACCGAGGCCGAAATGCAGCGGCACCGGCACCTGGAACAGCGCCGCTTCGTGCATGCCGGTGAAGTCCAGGCGGCCCATGTAACCGGCCAGGGCATAGCCGACGGCCAGGGCAATGACGATGGCGCAACTGCGCATCCACACCAGCGGAATACGGTTAAGCACGACGATGATCGCCAGCACCACGCCGGACAGCAGCAGGTTCTCGCCGTTGGCGAAGGTGCCGTTGCCCATCGCGGCGAAACCGCCGCCCATGCTGATCAGGCCGACCTTGATCAGGGTCAGGCCGATCATCAGCACGACGATGCCGGTCACCAGCGGGGTGATCAGGCGTTTGACGAACGGCAGGATGCGCGAGATGCCCATTTCCACGAACGAACCGGCGATGACCACGCCGAAGATCGCCGCCATCACCGCTTCCACCGGCGTGCCTTGCTTGACCATCAGCGCGCCGCCGGCGATCAGCGGGCCGACGAAGTTGAAGCTGGTGCCCTGGACGATCAGCAGCCCGGCGCCGAACGGCCCGAAGCGCCGGCACTGGACGAAGGTGGCGATGCCGGAGATGACCAGCGACATCGACACGATCAGGTTGGTATCGCGGGCCGACACGCCCAGCGCCTGACAGATCAGCAGCCCCGGGGTGACGATCGGCACGATGATCGCCAGCAGGTGCTGCAACGCGGCCAGCAGGCCGATCAACAGGCGGGGCCGGTCTTCCAGGCCAAGCACCAGTTCATTGGCCTGCGCCGGTGCGCCGGGACCTTGTTCGATTGAGCTCATGGACGTTCTGCCCCAGGAAAAAAAGGAGCGCATTCTACGGGGGCGGGGCGGTTTGGGGTAGTGCGGGTTCGGCACCGTTTTGCGGCTCTTTGCCCCGAACCGTCGCCAAAGACCGCGCGGCGGTCCTGTCAGCACCACAACCAAGCACCCCGCACCACCCTGCAGCAGGGTGGTGATCTTTCCTACAGCCAGTGCCCCGATAACCTATTGATCTGCAAACTTTTCCTTCACTTGGCCCGACCTTTGCTCCAGCGAATCCAAACTTGGATACAAGATGGAGTACCCCCCATGCAATCCCTTCCTCTGCGGACCCTCGGCTGGACTCTCGGTGATTGGCAGCACGCTTACGCAAGCGGCGACCTGACCCCGGACTTTCTTTTCGAACTGCTGCAACAGTTCCCCGACAGCGACCCGGCGTGGATCACCCGGGTGTCGCCGGAACAGTTGAGCGCGCGCCTCGCGGGCCTGGCCGCGCAACGGGCGGCGGTGGACGGCGACCTGGCGAAGCTGCCGCTGTACGGCGTGCCCTTCGCGGTCAAGGACAACATCGATGCCGCCGGTTGGCCGACCACTGCCGCGTGCCCGGAATTCGCTTATGTCGCCGGCGAAGACGCCACGGTGGTCGGCCGTCTGCAAGCGGCCGGCGCGGTGTTGCTGGGCAAGACCAACCTGGACCAGTTCGCCACCGGCCTGGTGGGCACCCGCTCGCCCTACGGCGCCGTGCCCAACAGCTTCGATCCGGCCTACGTCAGCGGCGGGTCCAGTTCCGGCTCGGCGTCGGTGGTGGCGCGCGGGCTGGTGGCGTTTTCGCTGGGCACCGACACCGCGGGCTCGGGCCGGGTGCCGGCGGGGTTCAACAATATCGTCGGACTGAAGCCGACCAAGGGCCTGCTGTCGAACAAAGGACTGGTGCCGGCCTGCCGCACCCTGGACTGCATCTCGATCTTCGCCCTGACCGTGGCGGATGCCGAGCGGGTGCTGACCGTCGCCGGCGGCTTTGACGCGGGTGACGCCTACTCCCGGCGCAACCCCGGCACGGCGCCCGTGGCGATCGGCGCGACGCCACGTCTGGCGGTGCCGGATAGCTTGGAATTCTTTGGCGACCACGGCAACGAGGCGGTCTACCAGCAGTCGCTGGAGCGTCTGCGCGAACTCGGTGCGGAACTGGTGATCGTCGATTTCGCGCCGTTCCGTGAACTGGCCAGCCAGCTTTATCAAGGCCCTTGGGTCGCGGAACGCACGGTGGCGGTGTCGGCGATGCTGGCGTCGGCGCCCGAGACGATCAACCCGGTGGTGCGCGGCATCGTCGAGGGTGGCCTCGGCTTCAGCGCCTGTGATGCCTTCCGTGCCGAGTACGCGCGGGCGGGGCTGAGCCGCGCCATCGAGCTGGCCCTGGACGGCTTCGATGCGCTGGTGGTGCCGACCTCGCCGACCCTGCGCACGCTGGACGAGATGCAGGCCGAGCCGGTGCTGTTCAACAGCCAGTTCGGCACCTACACCAATTTCACCAACCTCGCCGACCTCAGCGCCCTGGCCCTGCCCGCCGGCCTGCGCGACGACGGCCTGCCGGCGGGCATCACCCTGATCGCCCCGG
>NZ_JANLOA010000030.1:0-122930 GCF_025466035.1 Pseudomonas sp. 20P_3.2_Bac5
GCTACGGACTACATAACGATTCAAGACCAGGCAAAGGCGCCTGGTGCTTCGGGTGGGGGGGGGGTTTTTTTTTTTTTTTTGGGGGCGGGTTGGCGCCCCCAAAGCCAGCTACCGCCGAACCTGCTTCAACTCATCCAGCAACCCCAACAACTGCTGCAACTTCTCCTCACCAAACTGCCCTTGCAACCGCTGGTAGTTGGCCTCCATGCACTGGCTCATCGAGCCGAATATCTCCTCGCCCTTCTCCGCCAGTTCCACCAGCACCCGGCGCTGGTCGGTTTCAGCGCGGCGGCGATTCACCAACCCGGCCGCCTCCATGCGCACCAGCACGCCGGTCATGCTCGGTTTGAGAATGCAGGCCAGGTCGGCCAGGCGATAGATCTCCATTTCCCCCTGCTGGCGCAAAATGCGGATCACCCGCCACTGCTGCTCGGTCAGGCCGTGTTCATTAAGGGAAGGTCGGAAGAAGCGCATGGCGGCTTCGCGGGCTTGCAGCAGGGTCAGTGTCAGGGACTGACGAGGACGGCTGGACATGAAAATTCGGGGTACTCAGGTTATTTTGTTAACACTTTAACAAAAACCATGCCGCACAACAGTGCCGCACCGCACCTGGCACCGTAGATCAAATGGGCCGGCACAGACGATCAAGACATTGCCGCGGCCAGAAGCGTTAATGAGCGTCATAACGCGCCCGAAAAACGGCCGCCGCCGCACCCCTTTCTTCCATTGTTCAAGGAACAACTGCCATGACCCTGACCGCCAACCAACTGAATATCCAACTGAGCGAACTGGACGCCTGGGGCACCGTTGCCGACCTGGGTTCGGAAATCCTCGAAGGCGAAGTCCGCGCCTTCGGCAAAATGACCTTCGGCGCACCGACCGACGCGATCAGCAGCGCCTACTTCGGCACCACCCAGGGCAAGTTCCGCATGGTCTACCCGTTCAACGAGCAGGCCGTGGTCGTGACCGGCGCCGTGCGCCTGACCGACGAAAGCACCGGCCAGGTCACCGAGTACAAGGCTGGTGACAGCTGGTTCGTGACCAAGGGCACGCCGGTGCTGTGGGAGATTCTGAGCGAGAGCTTCGTGAAGCATTACTTCGCGGTCGCCTAAACAGTCATCGCCGGCCCGCGGGCTCCCAGGCTCATGAGCACTGTGGGGGCCGGCTTGCCGGCGATGAGTTGCCGAGGCCTTACATCGCCACCTGCAGCGACCCCGCAAAAATCGTCCACATCGCCTTCAATCGCCGCTCATACGCCGCCTGTCCGGCATAGATCAGCTCGACGATCAGGCTGTCCACCACCCCAAGGTAGGCATCGACGAACAACGCCCGCCGCTCCTCATCCAGCTTCGGCAACTGCCGTTGCAGCGCCTTGCCGAAGAATTCACCCATCCGCGCCAGATAGCCTTCGAAGCCCGCCGAAATCATCGGTCGCAGTTCCGCCGGCGGAAAGAACGCCGCCCGCAGCAGAAAGCGCAAGTGCGCCGACTCCTGATAACGCTCCGCCAGACGTTCTGCATATAGCGCACCGGGCAGGCCACGGTCGGCGGCGAAGCAGCCCTCCACATAAATCCGTTCTGCTTCCAGCGCGCGCTCAAACACCGCTTCGAACAGGTCGTCCTTGCTGCTGAAGTGGGCGTACAACGACGGCTTGCGCATGCCCACCGCCACGGCGATGTCGTTGAGCGACGCCGCGTCATAGCCCGACTCGGCGAACTGCTCGACCGCCACCACGCAAATCTTCTCCGCCGAAGGCGAAAGGGTTCTCATGCAACGCTTCTCCAATCAACAAGCAATCAATAGTGCATTCCGGGTTTGCAGGCGCTTGTCAGGGAACAAGGGTCGTCAGGCTGCTACAAAAAACAGCCTAACGACCGATAGGTCGACAATCCGGACGAGCCTATAAGCAACCCTGTACAGGGTCAAGGGATCGCTAACGGAAAGTCCTTTTACTTACGCCGGACCCGCGAGGCTGCTGCTGCGGAAGTCCTTGGGTGACTGCTCGAACTGTTTCTTGAACGAGCGGCTGAAGTGCGCCGAATCGGTGAAGCCCCACTTGTAGGCAATCGTGGTGATGGATTCGGTCTTGTGGATCGGGTTGGCCAGGTCGTCCGCGCTGCGCTGCAGGCGCACCCGCTGGATGTAACGGCAGACACTGTCGCCCTGCTCTTCGAACAGGCGGTACAGGTGACGCACCGAAATATTCAGGCGGCTGGCCAGGCTGACCGGCGTCAGGCCGGGTTGGCCGAGGGACTCATCGATGACCTTCTGCACATAGCTGCGCAGGTCCGCGCCCTGCAGCGAAGCCGGCAAGTGGCTGGCCTGGTCGCTGCCCTCGATGGCCGAGCCGAGCAACGACAGGAAGGCGCTGTGCAGCGCTTCGCCCTCGGCATGCTCGCTTTCGCCGGCCGGGGTTTCCTTGCAGAGCTGGTCCATCAGCAGGTGCAGCATGCGTCCGCAAGCCTTGCTCTGCGAGATCTTGCCGAAGATCCGCTGATCGCTGCCCAGTTGCCGGCAGACCTGATCACGGGAGAGCGATAGCGAAGCGTGTTCGATCAGGCCGAACGGCATGATCTCGCAGGCGCCGACCGCGTCCATCAGCAACATCTCGCCGGGAGCGAGTTGCAGGCTGACTCCGTTCTGCGTGACCTGGGAAAAACCGGTGCGCTGGCTGACCAGGAAACAGCTCTGGTCGTTGTCGCGGTCGGCATTGAGGCCGTTGCGACGAATGACCCCAGCATTGGTGCGCAGGTTGGCCATTCCCAGCCCACCCCGCGACCAGGTGGAAATCTCGCCGATGAACAGCGAGCGGTTGAACGCAAGTTCGGTTTCGAAATACCCGCATGTCGCCTGCATCGCCGCGTTCCAGCGATCCAGGGCCGAGCCGGTAGCCTGATGGATACTCATACGTACCTCCACAGTGGCATCTTGTTTTTGTCACGCAATAGTTAACATGTTATCTATATGCGCGCAACAATTCTGTAAGCCTGTATGTGAAAGCACATTGAGTGCCAACTGGAAGATCAGAGCCCTTCGAGTAGCTTTTTCATCCCGACCAACGCCGTCAGCAACAGGTCCCGCTGCTGCGGACTGATGCGGATATAGCGCCGAAACGCCGGCATTCTATTAACAACTTCACTACCGCCCATGTGTTCCAGGATGACCGTCCACTGGCCCTCCGCCCGCTCCAGGCGCAGGCGCTTGAAATCCAGCGGCATCAGCGCCTGGTACAACGTCGGATCCTGCTCCAGACGCTGACGGATCCTGTCCGCCAGCCCCGCCTCGCCGCCCTTCTGTTTCCAGCCGATCCCGGTGCGACGGATCGCACCACGATGATGCGCTTCCAGGCGGACAGTGCCCTCGGAGCTGGCACGGCACTGCAGACGAAACTCGCAGAGCACCAGGTGCATCAGCAGTTGTGCTTCGGCGCGCTCGTGCACTTCGAATTCGAGGCCGCCGGCCAGGGCGAATCGCGCCCGGCCGACTTCCAGCACCTGGCAGCTCTTGACGCCAAGGTTGCGCCGCAGGTGCTCCAGGGTGACCCCCGGGCGATAGCCCGAGGGTGCGCGATCAAACAGTCTTTGCCACAGGTTCGGCGTAGTAGTCGCCATGATGTGCTCCAGGTTCGTTGGCGAATTCCTTGGCCAGAACTTCTTCGACCACCGCCGGTTTGAACGGGTTGACCTTCTGCACGACCAAGGTCCAGAACAGCGCGTAGGCCGCGGTGCCGCCGAGCATCCAGGCGAATGGCACATAGACGTCAGCAGGGTTCATGCCCGGCGGGGTGATGAACCACATGCCGATGATGATGCCGACGCTGGACAGAATTTGCGGCAGCGGGAAGAACGGCGAGCGGTAGGCGCGCGGCAGGTCCGGCCGACGGATACGCAGGATCACCACCGACACGGTCACCAGCAGGTACGCGGTACTCCAGGCGCACACCGCCGCCAGCACCAGGTGCATGATGTTGTCGGTGTTGCCGCCCAGGTACAGGGCGTGCAGGCACGGGATCAGCATCGCCACCAGGATGCACAGCAGCGGCGTCTTGAAGCGCGGGTGCAGGTAGGTGAAAACCTTCGGCAGCGCGCCGTCCACGGCCATGCCGTAGAGGATCCGAGGCACCCCGGCCATCAGCGTGTTGATGGTGGCGGCGCCGGCGAACAGGAAGCCGATACCCAGCCACAGCGGGCCGATGTCACCCATGACCTGCTCGGCGAATTTCGGGATCGCCATCGGCGTATCGAGCAAGTGCACGCCACTGGCGGCATCGAGCACCACGTTTTCCACCTGGCGCTTCATCGCCGCGCCATAGATGAACATGCACGACGCCACGCCCAGCAGGCCCAGCGCCATCGCCCGCGGCATGGTCCGCGCCGAGCGGCGCAGGTCCGGGGCCAGCGGCGTGACGAACTCACAGCCGACGAACATGAACATCGCCATGCCCACCAGCGACAGCACGGTAATCAGGTCGGTGCCGACCATCGACTCACCGAACCAGCCGTCCAGTTCCACCGCCGGCGCGGCGATCAGGCCGAGCACGCCGAACACCATCAGCGTGGTCCACATGCCGAAGGTGAGGATGATTTCCGCCTTGCCGAAGGCGCTGACGCCAAAGGCGTTGAGCACCGCGAACACCACCACGAAGCCCACGCCCAGCAGCCAGGAGCCACCGGCCGATTCAGCCAGGGTATTGAGGTGTTCGAAGTTCACCAGCGCCATCACACCGGCGAGGATGGTTTCCGCGGTGCCGGCGAAGACGTGGACGATCAGGTACGCCGACAGCGTGCCGGTGATCGCGAAGAAACGGCCCATGCCGCAGTTGATGTAGTCGTAGACCGAACCGGTGGTCGGCAGGATCGACGCCGCTTCGGCGAAGGTGGTGGATTGCGCCAGCATCAGCAGCACCGCGATCAACATCGCCATGGCGAAGGCACTACCGCCGATGCCGAAACCCATGGTCGCGGTCAGGATGACGGGGCTGGCCATGATCAGGCCGATGGTACTGGCGAGGGCGGTGGGGAACCCGATCGTGCCCCGGTTCAGGTGCGCGCTGAGCGTGTCGTTGAGCGACATGGTGAAGGACCTCAAGAGCCGTTGTTATGGTTGTGCGTCACTGTGCGCCGCACTCCATGCCACGTCTTGCCCCAGACTGCCGGGGGTTTTGTTGCTGGCTGCCAGGTCCTTCCTTTGAGAGCAAATGTCTTTGAGACTACGTCAGTCAGCCCTCCCCATGCGCCTTCTGCTTCAACCGCTCGGTATCCACCCGCACGAACACCGAATCCGCGGTAACGGTCAGCACATCGCCGGCCCAGACCTCGCAGATCACCCGGCTCTTGCGCCCCACCTCGCCCTCGACCCGCGCCTTGAGCGTCAGTTCCACGCCCATCGGCGTCGGCTTCAGGTAGGTCAGGCCAAGGTGTCCGGTCACGCAGTCGATACGCGGCAGCGAACCCGGTTCGCGCCCTTCGGCCCGGTAGTGATAGGCCATGGCCGCCCAGTTGGAGTGGCAATCCACCAGCATCGCCAGCAGACCGCCATAGACCAGGCCGGGCCAGCCGCAGAACGTGCTGTCGGGCGCATGAGTGCAGATCAAGTGGATGCCGTCATCAGCCCAGTGGCTTTTCAGATGCAGCCCGCTGGGATGGGCCGAACCGCAGCCGTAGCAAACGCCATCCGGCGCCGCCAGGTCTTGAAGGGATAGAGCGTGGGAATTCATGGGTTTCCTGATTTGTTTTTGTAGGAAAGTTCAGATGTTAACGCTCTCGTCCTACCTTTCCAACACACCCACCAAAGTCCTCACCGATGCGTCATTAGGTCTCACATGGCGACCGGCCATCCCAGGAAGGAGTAAGCTAGCCCCCAGCCAAGCCAACCATCCAAAAACAAGGACCGCTGCGATGATTGCTAATGATGCTTGCTGGCACTACGCCGATGACGGTTCGCCTTGCGGTTATCCGCGCCGTGCGCCGTACGCCGGACTGTTCCTCGCCTGGAGCGTGACCCGCAACCTGCTCAGCCGCGACTTCAAGGCCGACTACGACGCCGAGATCCAGGCCCTGGGCGAACGCCTGATGACCCCCGCGCGCTTTTTCCAGTTGTGCTGCGACGGCCTGCTGGTCGACGAAGACCTCAATCGATCGGGCAACGCCTTCGCCGCTCATTACCTGAGCCTGCAAGCCCCTTCCCTGCCCTGCGACCTGCAGGAGCTGCTGAACAGCGACGCCGAGCCCGCGGCGAGCTGGGACCAGTACGACCTGCTCAAGCCGCGCCTGGACCTGCGTTTCGCCCAATGGCAGGCCGGTCAGTGAACCTGATGCGATAAAAACTGTCTTTGCGCTGGTGGCTTGTCGAGATTTCCTACAAAGACAAGCCCGCGGGGACGTCCAACGGTTATCCCCTTTCTCACCCTTCGTTGCGCTGGCGGCAGGCATGCGGCCGGCGGTTTTCATTTTTTCTTCTCGGGGAAGATAACCATGCGCCTGCTTCGCCCTCTCCGCGCACGCTCTGCCGTGCTTCCCGCCCTGCTCGCCGGTGTGTTCATGAGTGCTCTCGCCCACGCCGAAGAGTCCGCCAGCGATGATCGCTGGGTCAGCGACAGCCTCAGCACCTACGTGCGCAGCGGTCCGACCGATGGTCACCGGCTGGTCGGCACACTCAAATCCGGACAGAAGGTCCAACTGCTTACCACCCAGGGCAACTACAGCCAGGTCCGCGGCGAATCCGGCGATGTCGTGTGGATCGCCAGCAGCGACCTGCAGAACGTCCCCGGCCAGGCCGAACACCTACCGCAACTCACCGCCCGGGTCGCACAACTGGACGAGCAACTGAAAACCATCGACGACAGTTGGAAAACCCGGGTCCAGGGCATGCAAGAGACCCTGGACTCGCGCAAGGCCCTGATCGACGAATTGCAGGCCCGCAACCAGTCGCTCAACGAGGAACTGGCCGAGGCCCAGTCGCAACTGCGCGACACCCAGGCCCGGCTCGGTGACGAGAACAAACAGGTGCTGATGCGCTACATGGTCTACGGCGGCGGCATCGCCGGGGCCGGTTTGCTGGCGGGCCTGATCCTGCCGATGCTCAGCCGCGGCCGCAAACGCAACAGCGGCTGGGTTTAATTGCCGCTCAACGAGTACGGCCCGCTGGCCAACTGCTCACGCAGAAACGCCACACACGCCCGCACCTTCGCCGAACTGGACGAGCGCACCGCCGTCACCGCCCAGATATCCGCCGGCTGATGCCAGGCCGGCAGCACCTGGACCAGCGCGCCGCTGGCCAGGCTGCCGGCCACGTCCCAGCGCGAGGCCATGATGATGCCGTGGCCGTCGTGGGCCCACTGGCGGACGATGTCGCTGTGGTTGGAGGCCATGGGACCGGTGACCTTGACCGTCTCGGCGCCATTGGGCCCGAGCAGGCGCCACACGCCAAAACGGTCGTCGCGGCTGCGAAACAGCAGGCAGTCATGCTGGGCCAGGTCCGCCGCCACCTTGGGCGTGCCGCGCCGGGCCAGGTATTCCGGCGCCGCCGCCAGCACCCGGGTGCTTTCGGCGATGCGGTGGGCAATCAGGTGTTTCTCCTGCACTTCGCCGACGCGGATATCGATGTCGAAGTTGTCGGCGATCAGGTCCACCCGCCGGTCCAGCAACTCCACCCACACTTCCAGCGCCGGGTACTGGCGCCGCAACAGCGACAGAATCGGCGCGATATGTTCGCGGCCCAGGCGCAGGCTGGTGCACAGCCGCAGGGTGCCTTGCGGTTCGCGCTGGCCACCGGACAGCGCATCGACCATCGCTCCGACGTCCTCGAGAATCTTCTGCGCCCAGACGAACGCCGCCTCGCCATCGCTGGTGATGTTGACCCGCCGCGTGGTGCGGTTGAACAGCTTGACCCCGAGTTGCTCCTCCAGCGTGGCGATGCGCTTGCTGACATGGGCCGGCGACAACCCGGTCTCGCTGGCGGCGGCGATAAAACTGGAGCGCCGGGCCACTTCGCAGAACAACTGCAAGTCCCGCAGCAGCGGTTCATTATTCGCTGTGAGCACATTCTGATTCTTCATTACGCCCGATTATCTCCTGGGACTTTTTATTTAGCCTCTCACAAAACCTGCCTTGTCGCACAAGCCAGAACAACAAGAGAGACCTATGAAGAAGACCCGCATTGCCGTCGCCGGCGCCGGCTTGATCGGCCGCCGTCATATCGAACTGATCCAGGCCAGCAACGACTGCGAACTGGCCGCGATCGTCGATCCGCTGCCCGCCACGGCGGCCTTCGCCGACAGCCTCGACGTGCCGCTGTACAGCAACCTCGACAGCCTGCTGACCGCGCAACGCCCGGACGGCGTGATCCTCGCCACCCCCAATCAATTGCACGTCGAAGGCGCCCTGACCTGCGTCGCCCACGGCATTCCCGCGCTGATCGAAAAACCGGTGGCGCACACCCTGGAAGAAGGCAAGCGCCTGCTGGCCATTGCCGAGCAGGCCGGGGCGAAACTGCTGGTCGGCCATCACCGCGCCCACAGCGCAATCCTGCAGAAGGCCCGTGAAGTGATCGCCGAAGGCGTGCTTGGCAATCTGGTGGCGGTGATGGGCAGCGCGCTGTTCTACAAGCCCGACGACTACTTCGACGCCGCGCCCTGGCGCCGCCAGGCGGGTGGCGGCCCGGTGTTGATCAACATGATTCACGAGATCGGCAACCTGCGTTCGCTGTGCGGCGAGATCGTCGCCGTGCAGGCCCAGGCCTCCAGCGCCACCCGGGGTTTCCCGGTGGAAGACACGGTGTCCATCAGCCTGCGCTTCGCCAGCGGCGCCCTCGGCACCTTCATGCTCTCCGACACCGCCGGCTGCGCCCGCAGTTGGGAACAGACCTCGCGGGAAAACCGCGACTACCCGAGCTACGACGACGAAGACTGCTACGTGCTGGCCGGCACCCAGGGCTCGCTGTCGATCCCGACCATGCGCCTGAAGTACTACGCCAAACGCGAAGACCGCTCGTGGTGGAAGCCGTTCGAGACGGCTGTCGCGAGCCTGGATGAAGCGGATCCACTGGAGCGTCAGTTGGCGCATTTCTGCCAGGTGATCCGTGGCGAAGCCGAGCCGCTGGTGGGCGTGCGGGATGGTTTGCGTAATCTGCAGATTGTCGATGCGATCAGTGAAGCGGCGCGGACGGGGCAGATTGTTTCAACCGAGCAGTTGTAACAACTTGGAGACCTCATCGCTGGCTTGCCAGTGATGAGGCCCTGAAGACCATCTAATAACAACAAGAAAGGGACCCCAAATGGCCCACAACACCCACCAAACCAAAAAAGCCACCGCCAGCGGCTGGGTCGGCTCCGCCCTGGAGTACTACGACTTCTTCATCTACGCCCAGGCTGCGGCGCTGATTTTCCCGCAGATCTTCTTCCCCGCCGGCGATCCAAAACTGGCGATCATCGCCTCGCTCGCCACCTACGGCGTCGGCTACCTGGCTCGCCCGGTGGGCGCCTTCGTGCTCGGCCACTGGGGCGACACCCGCGGGCGCAAGAATGTCCTGCTGCTGTGCATGTTCCTGATGGGCATCGCCACCTTCGCCGTCGGCCTGCTGCCCACCTTCAACCAGATCGGCTACTGGGCCCCGGCGCTGCTGGTGGTGCTGCGCCTGATCCAGGGCTTCGCGGTGGCCGGCGAGATCGCCGGTGCCAGTTCGATGATCCTCGAACACGCGCCACCCGGACGCCGCGGCTTTTTCGCCAGCTTCACCCTGCAAGGCGTCCAGGCCGGCCAGGTGCTGGCGGCGGCGATCTTCCTGCCGCTGGCCTACTTCATGCCCGAAGAAGCCTTCAATAGCTGGGGCTGGCGGATTCCGTTCCTGCTCAGCGCCGCCGTGCTGATCGCCGCGTTCATCATTCGCCGCGAGGTCAAGGAGCCGGAAGCCTTCGTGCAGAAAGTGGAAAACGTCGCCCGCACCCGCTCGCCGATCCGTGAAGCCTTCAAATACAGTTGGCACGGCATGCTGGTGGTGTTCGGCGTGTCGCTGATGAACGTGATCCCGGTGGTGACCACCATCTTCGGCGCCGCCTATGCGGTGCAGCCGGCCTACGGCGTCGGCTTCGACAAGAGCGTGTACCTGTGGATCCCGGTGGTCGGCAACATCCTCGCGGTGCTGGTGATTCCCTTCGTCGGCAACCTCTCCGACCGCATCGGCCGGCGTCCGCTGATCATCGGCGCGGCCATCGGTTGCGGGCTGATGTCCTTCGTCTACCTGTACGCCATCAGCATCCACAGCGTGCCGCTGGCCTTCGCCGCGTCGCTGTTGATGTGGGGCACGATCTACCAGGGCTACAACGCGATCTTCCCGAGCTTCTTCCCCGAGCAGTTCCAGACCCACTACCGCGTGTCGGCCATGGCCGTGGCGCAGAACATCGGCTACATGATCACCGCCCTGCTCCCGGCGCTGTTCACCGCCGTGGCACCGCCGGGTTCGGACAACGTACCGCTGCTGATCGGCGCCATCACCTGCGTGGTCACCGCCATCTCGGCGATCGCCGCCTGGAGCGCGCCGGAAACCTTCCGCACACCGCTGGACCAGCTCGGCAAACACGACGCCGTGGCCCTCGACAAAACCACTTATGACGCGCAGCGGGCCCAGGCCCTGCGTACCACCCCCTGACTGGAAATGCTCTCCATGCAAACCGTACTCGTACTCAATGGCCCCAACCTGAACATGCTCGGCCTGCGGCAGCCCGAGGTCTACGGCCGCGAAACCCTCGCCGATGTCGAAGCGTTGTGCCGCGCGACCGGCGCCAGCCACGACCTGAACATCGAGTTCCAGCAGACCAACCATGAAGGCCAGATGATCGACTGGATCCACCAGGCCCGCGGCCGCGTTGCCGGCATCGTCATCAACCCCGGCGCCTGGACCCACACCTCGGTGGCGATCCATGACGCGCTGATCGCCGCCGAAGTGCCGGTGATCGAGGTGCACATCTCCAACGTGCATCGCCGCGAGTCGTTCCGTCATCACTCGTATGTATCGCTGATAGCGCAGTCGGTGCTGGCCGGTTTCGGCACCCACGGCTACGCGCTGGCCATCACCCACTTCGCCCGTCAAATCCAAGGAAGCCAAGCATGAAAACCCTCGGCAATCCCACTCAACGCCTGCGTCTGGGCTTCGTCGGTGGTGGACTGGAATCGTCCATCGGTTCCACTCACCGCTACGCCGCGCACCTGGACGGGCAGTTCAACCTGGTGGCCGGCGTCTTCGCCCGCGACCCGGCGCGCAACCGCGCCGCCGCCGAGGCCTACGGCATCGCCGAAGACCGCGTCTACCCGGACTTCCAGAGCATGGCCGTGGCCGAAGCGGCCCGCGAAGACGGCATTCAGGCCGTGGCGATCATGGCCCCGAATGCCGTGCACGTACCGGCCAGCCTGGCCTTCCTCGACCAGGGCATCGACGTCATCAGCGACAAGCCGCTGGCGGCCAACCTCGCTGAAGCCGAGACCCTGCTGGAGCGGGTCCGCCGTGGCCCGGCACTGCACCTGCTGACCCACAACTACAGCGGCTATCCGCTGATCCGCGAAGCCCGCGAACTGATCGCCAGCGGTGCGATTGGCGACGTGCGCCTGGTTCAGGTCGAACACGCCAGCGCCTTCGGCACCCACCCGCTGGAGCAGCAAGGCGCCAAGGCCCTGATGTGGCGCACCGACCCGGCGCAGTCCGGCGCGTCCTCAGTGCTGGCCGACGTCGGCGTTCACGCCCATCAACTGCTGCGCTTCGTCACCGGCGAGGAAATCAGCGAAGTGTCGGCGGAACTGAGCACCCTGGTGCCAGGCCGCGTCAGCGACGACAACGCCCACGTCAAACTGCGCCTGGGCAACGGCGCGCGCGGCATGCTCTGGGCCAGCTTCGTCGCGGCCGGGCATCGCCATGGTCTGCAGCTGCGCGTGTTCGGGTCCAAGGGCTCGCTGTACTGGCACCAGGAAGACCCGGAGCGCCTGGAAGTGCGCTACCAGGACCAGCCGCACCAGATCCTGCGTCGCGGCGAAGCCTGGCTGAGCGAATCGGCGCGCCTCTCGACGCGGATCAAGGCGGGCCAGCCCGAGGGCCTGCTGGAAGCCTTCGCCAACATTTACAGCGAAGCGGCCGAGCGCATTCGCGCCCGTCGCGAGCAACGGGCGCCGAGCGCGCAGTCGCTGCTGTGCCCGACGGCCGAGGATGGATTGCGCGGGATGAGCTTTATCGATGCCTGCGTGAAGTCGGATCGGGCGGAGGGGCGCTGGACTGAGGTCGCCTGAGTGTTGCGCGAGGATTGTTTCTGCCGCTGACCCGCAATGCCGATCGCTTTTCCAAAGCGCAGCTATTTCATCCATTTAATTGGGATTTTTCCTATATACCCGCCGCTGACCGGCATTCAGGATTTCTGCGGAATTCATTCCTCAGGCAATCCCCTGCGGTCAGCGGCCAGCAAGTACCTGGCTGACGCCCTGGTGGATACCTGTCCACATGCGCCCCCACGCTGAAACTGGCGTTGGGGGCGCAGTTGCAGGGAGCACTGCATGCCCGCCCTATCCGACCTGCGCTTCACCTTCACCGCCGGCGCCGACGACTTCGAGGTCGTCGAATTCCACCTCACTGAAGGCCTCTCCGAAACCTTCCGCCTCGAAGTCGACCTGAGCTGCGCCAACCCCGCCGTCGACTTCGGCCAGGTCCTCGACCGTCCGGCGCTGCTAACCCTCTGGCAAGGCGGCCAGCCCGTGCGCTATGTGCACGGCTCGGTCAGCTCGTTCCAGCAAGGCGAGACCGGCTTTCGCCGCACTCGCTACCGCGCTGTCGTCGAGCCGCGTCTGGCCCGCCTACGACTGGCCTCGGACTGGCGCATTTTCCAGACCCTCACCGTGCCCGACATCGCCACCGCGATGCTGAAGAAACACGCCCTCAATCTGGACTACGAACAACGCATCACCAACGCCCATGAAACCCGCGAATACTGCGTGCAGGCCGGCGATACCGACTACCACTTCGTCGAGCGCATCATGCGCGAGGAAGGCTTCTTCTATGGCTTCCTGCACGGCGCCGAAGGCCACCGCCTGGTCCATTGCGACCGCCTGTGGATCTTCGGCAAGCAGCCCGGCCCGCCGGTGGAATACAACCCCAAACCCGGCGGCGATCGTCCGGGTCCGGCGCTGCACAACTTTACCTACACCGAAAACGTGCGCAGCGCCCGCCAGACCCAGCGCGACTACAGCTTCAAGAACCCGCTGTACAACCAGCAAACCCGGCGCGAAGCCACCGACCTGGCGCACCAGGCCAAAAGCTACGAGCGCTACGACTATCCCGGCCGCTACAAGGGCGAAGTGGGCGAGGCCTTCACCCGTGATCGCCTGCGCGGACTGCGCGGCGAGGCCTGCCAGGTCATCACCGAGGGTGACGATGCGCGCCTGGTGCCGGGCATCTACTTCGACCTCGTTGGCCACCCGCGTGAAGACCTGAATCGCGGCTGGCGCCCAATACGTCTGGAGCACCACGGCAAGCAATACGTCAGCCAGGGCGAGGACAGCGCCGACGCTGCCCAGGGCACCCACTACAACTGCGTCGCCGTCCTGGTGCCGGACGATGCCGAATGGCGCGCCGAGGCCTTGCCCAAACCACGCATCGATGGGCCGCAGCCGGCGAAAGTGGTCGGTCCGCCGGGTGAAGAAATCTACTGCGACGAATTCGGCCGGGTGAAGGTGCAGTTCCCGTGGGACCGCGAGGGTAACGAGGACGAACACAGCTCCTGCTGGATCCGCGTATCGCAGAACATCGCCGGTGCGCTTTGGGGCCATATGGCGATTCCGCGTATTGGTCAGGAAGTCATCGTCAGCAACTTCGACGGCGACCCGGACCAACCGGTTATCACCGGCCGGGGCTTCAATGCCCTGCAGCGTCCGCCCTACGAATTGCCGGCACACAAAACGCGCATGACCCTCAAGAGCCAGACCCACAAGGGCGACGGTTTCAACGAGCTGCGTTTCGAGGATGAGGCGGGGCAGGAAGAGGTATTCATCCATGCGCAGAAGGACCAGAACAATGTGGTCAAGAATGACGAAACCACCTTCGTCGGCCATGACCGCAGCGAGCAGGTCGAGAACGATGAAACCCTGACCATCGGCCACGACCGCAAGGACACCGTGGGCAATCACGAGCAAGTGCTCATCGGCGTGAACCGGCGGCATCAGATCGGCCAGGACGACGAGCTGAGCATTGGTCGCCATCACACCATCACCACGGCCCAGGACCGTACCGAACAGGTCGGCAATGACCGCCTGGACAAGACCGCGGCGAATCAGCGGGTGGAGATCGGCGGGCATCTGGACCAGCAGGTGCAAGGGGACGTCAGGGTGCAGGCTGGCCAGAGCATTACGCAGCACACCAAGGTGCACGAAATCCATGCATCCGAAGCTGTGATCATCAAGGCACCGGGCGGCACGCTGCGTATCGATGGCGCGGGCATAACCATCGATGGCATCTCGATCCGCGAGCTTGCCCCCATGACGATGAGTGCAGCCGGGAGCAGCAACAGTATCGTCATGGCCGGTGTTCCTGTGACGGGCGAACCTGTCTGCGTGGGATGTCTGCTCAAGGCTATGGCCGAGGGGCGCAGCCTGATTCCCATGGACGGAGAGACCGCCTGATGTCGCCTTTTGCAGAAGAATTGATGGGCCAGCTCCATAAAGCACCGAACCTTCGCTTGACGGCCATCGTGGAAATGGCTCGCGTGCCGCTTCCTGCGCGTCAACGCTTGATCGAGCGATTCGCGCAAACGGCCTACCCGATCCTCTACCAGCAGTGCTTTGCCAATCTTCGGGATATCGGCCCTTGGTTGTTCTCCTCCGGTGAACACCTGAGCCCCGATAGCCAGTACGACTTCCACTGTACCTTGGTCGAAATCGCAGGCGATGTGCCCTGCGCCTGGCTGGTGAGCGCCCTGGAGCCGTCCAGGCTCGCCAATCATCTCGGCCAGGCCGCCACTGCCCGAGGACCGGATGGCGCTTCATTCCTGTTGCGCTTTTACAGCGAGCAAGCATTTCCCGTGCTACAGGCCCGCCATGATCTGCCCGGTATCGCCGAATTGCTGGCGCCCATCCATTCATGGTGGGCATTGGAACCTCACGATGAACGCAATGCCTGGCGGCACTACGAGGGCCACAACCGACCGGACCATTACGGCATCCCACCGATCCGGCTGGACCAAGCCTGTTGGGATGCGTTGACGGGAAGTCCGCTGCGCTTTCAGTTGTGCGATCTGCTTCAGCAAGAGTGGACCCCTGGGAAGACTGAAAACGGCCACGCAATCCGGCTGGCACGGGTGCAGCAGCTGCTGGCCGAGGCACGGCAGTGCGGTTTGCACCGACCGGCAGACCAGAAGGACTACGTCATCTTCCTGACCCGGCATGGCTCGGACCTGCGCACAAACGCTGCGTGGCAAGCCGCCCTGACAGACGCTCGGGACGATGCCAAGCCCCTCGCGCAAGCGCTCAAACAACGCCTTTTCCAACATTCCTGAGTGGGTCCCATCATGTACAGCTGGAAGGAAACCTTCGATCTCTGCGACAAAAGCAACACGTTTGTGGCGAACCTGAACCCCGGCCCGGTCGTCTCCTGCACCCGAACCTTTTCTTTCCTGCCCCTGCGCTATGGCGCAGTCGGAGGTACTGCCAACCAGAGAGGACAACTGCCATTCCTGTCGGCGTATTTCAGCCAACCGTCAAAGGTCGGCCGGCTCAGCGAGTCCGCCTATGCCCTGCGCCCCCTGCGCGAAGGCTTTCTGTACGTCCTCATCAAGCGCAAGGAAGGGCTTCATGCCTGGCATAGCCAGTACCGCGTGTCCGACCTCGCCAGCCTCGAATTCATCGATGCCGACCAGCCCTGGGCACCGGCTAAACCGCCCTTTACCGGGGACGGTGGCGTCAAAGGGCTGAGCTGGATGCTGCGGATCCAGGACATGGACAGCATCGAAGACCTGCGCTTTCTCTACAGCCCTGTGCCGCTGACCAAAAATGTGCGCGACAAATACCGGCAACAGCAAAAGTACCGCAGCACCATGACCTCGGTGGACGTCGCCGAGCTGATATCAGCAGAGCCGCCGCGTATGGACAACGTGCTCACCCATGACGCGCTCGAACTCATCGCGGAATATGCCTCCGACAGCAAGCCGGCCCTCAAGGAACACCTGAAGTCCCAAGCCTTCGCCCCCCTGTTTCCACCGCCACGCCAGGCGTTGCTCGCTGAAATGCGGCCCGATGCCGATCGCAAGGCACAGCGCGGAGTGGCCGTCGTCTTGAACGACGCGCTCGGTGTCGTCCAGGAACTCAATGCCTGGCGCAACGCGAGCAGCGATTCGCTCGAAGCCTTCATGGCGCAGGAGGACGAAGAAAAGGTCGACAACCACCGCAAATTCACCATCGCCTTCGCCATCGACAACATCAGGAAGCTGCTGGAAGACGAGGCCGAGGTCACTTACCACGAGAATCAGAAGCTCCAGAAGCACATCGGTGTGCGTTACACGGACCCTGAGTATCAGGCGGGCAATCGCCACGTGGTGGTGCAGTCATCGGGCAACTACCGGACCTTCCGTAATCCCGTGCACCAGCAAGAGGTATACAAAACCGAACTCAAGAGCCAGCGCGCCGAGAGCTGGGACAAGTACGCCCCCTACATTGACGAGCACATGCGTCAGGACTTCCTGAAGCGCTACCGAGCCGAGGTCGACAAGGCCGATACGGCTCGCGATGCCCGCACCGAGGATCACCTGCTCTGGCTGCAAAGTGAGCAATTGCTTCAAGCCCTCGACCTCTTCGACCGCAACGACACGGAACAGGCTCTGCTGTTCGAAGACCAGATGGGCAAGGCCATGACCGGAATGAACGGCACCGAGGCCGGCCAGGCCCTGCTCGAGCGCTGGCGCGAAGCGGACGTATCCCGAGAAAACCTGTACTGGCGGTCGCTGGCGCAGAACCAGCAGGCGGCCGAAGCCGAGGTCGGCACCCTGTTCAACGAGCGCGGCCTCCTCGAAGACCTCGACTCCGCGGCGTTGCAGGACCGGATGAAAAAGCTCGCCGTGCTCTACGACAGGGGTCATGCCCTGATGGACGCACTGGCCGAAGGGACTGGCGGTCCGCCCTCCAGTTACCTGGTGGGCGGCGCGATGCTGATCAACACCTTGGGCAACTCGCTGTTCCAGAACAAGCCCGCGACCGTGCTGGACAAGGCGGCCAACCGGGTCGCGATGACGCTCCTGCATGCCCAGATGGGGCGCTACGCCAAAAAAATCCATTTTGAGACACGCGGCGGCAAGCCCCTGAGCCGAGGCGCGGCGGCGCGCATCGACCGCGCCGCGACCCGCAGCTTCGACGATGCACTGCGCGGCGGAAGCCGTGGGCCCATGACAGAAATGCGCTTGGGCAGTGTCTTGACGTTGCTGGAGCTGTGGAACCTATACAACCGCCTCTCTGTCGAGGACAAGAACAGCAGGCAGTACATCGAGGCGGTGTCTGCGGTGGTGGCTCTCACCGCTGCAGGGCTGGAAATAGCTGCTGCTGCGGTGGCGTTTGGTGCGCGTAGTGAGAATGCCGCGCTTCGGCAGGGAGCCAAGGTGTTTGGGGGTAAGTTGCGGTTGGGGGCTGGGATTCTGGCAGGAGCGGCTGGGTTTGTGGGCGCATGGTATGACGGTCAGGATGCACTTGATAACTGGCGTTTCGGCAAATACTCGCTTGCTGGTCTTTACGCCTTACGCGCAACAACGCAACTCGGCGCTGCAACCCTGTCGATTACTGTCGGTTTAGCGTACGCGAAGCCATTTTTTGAATACCTACTCAAGAAATACGGAACCCAGACATTTTTTGGAAAGGCTGTCAGCTTTGGTTTGCAGGGCTCGTCTGCCCTGGCTGCACGCATGGCACTGATGCTTCGCCTGTTCTTCCGTATAAATATAGTGTTCCTGGCATTGATGTTGATTGAAACTTTCCTACTTCCCAACTCACTGCAGCGCTACTTTGACCATTGTACATTTCGCAAGGAACGCACCAATAAAACTGCCGAAACCGAAGAAAAGGAAATCAAAACCATGCAGAACGCGGTAAAGGATACACTTTAATGTATTTTTTAGAGCGAGGTTTTGAATGGTCCAAGACGCTAATCACTTATGAAGAGGCCACGGAAAGTGCGCTTAATCAAAAGCGCCAACCGGGACAGGAAGAGCTTAATTTACCGGAGGGCGTAAGGGAGTCGATTTCAGAGTTAACCTACGAGAACTCATCTCTTTATAAATATACCGCCACATACATTGACCTTCGTACACCCAACGACGAAAAAAGAGGAATAATTACTATATTTCTTGGATGGATATACGGATTCATAACCTATATGTTTTTCGCGATGGCGATCATTTCCGCTGAAAAAATAATCCCTGGTTACGGCCACGACGGAAAATCATTAACCATCGCCGATTATTTCATCCTCACGTTATTTCCGTTGTTTTGGCCGGTAGTGCTTGGTGTTTTCTTGAAGTACACCCTCCGATTCGTTCGCCTGGAGTCTTTCACCGCCCGCCGCATCATCATCCGTTTCAACCGTATCACTCGTAAGGTCTATCTGCTCCGCCCCAAGCACTTAGGCGGCATCCGCATCATGGACTGGGACAAAACCGAGGTCATCGTCGACAAGAACATGAGCGAACTGGATGGCACGGGCGGCTATGTCATCTTGGGCTGGGAAAAGGGTGATGGCGTGGATTTGCAGGGCACTCCGACCGACAACATCGAGCTGACCTTCATCGGCAAACCCACCCGCAACGCCAGCGAACTATTGGCCTTCTGGGAATACATCCGCCGCTACATGGAAGACGGCCCCGCCGCCGCACCGGCACCGGAAAAACTCATCTGCAAGTTCCCTTGGCCATGGCTCTCGCTCAAAGCTGCCTGGGGACTGGACACCAGCTTCTTGCGCCAACGCGAACTGCGCATTTTCGTACTGCTCAACCTGCTGCTATGGCCCGTCATCCTGATTCACGCCACAGGCCACTGGTTATCTTTGTTGCTGTGCTATGAGCCACGGTTCCCAAAAAGCATCGAAGATGCGGGCGCTGATATTTCCGATTGGGAAGCACGATAGCAGCCCCTCGAATAGAACTGTCATACGGCGCGCTGACTGGAAGTTTGATATCCAAGCGCCTGCTGTTTTATCTGCCCACCTGAAACTTTGCAATGAACAAAGTCTAGACCGAAAAAGGAAATCACAATTATGCAGTCAAAAATAGAGAGGTTTCTCTGATGTATTTTTTAGAGCGCGGCTTCCAGTGGCTAAAAAAAATAAACAGTCAAGAAGAGGTCATAGCGGAGCTCGAGCAGCAAAAACAGCAACAGCGACAGCCAGGATTCTATGCACCGGAAGGAGTGAACGAGTCAGCGTCGGACCACATACACGATAACTCATCGCTTTACGCGCATAACGACACCTATATTGACCTCCGCACGCCTAGCGATGAAAAAAGAGGCGCGCTAACTCTGGGATTTGGTTTCCTCTACTGGATAAGTATCTTGGTGCTTTCTGATATTTATACCGCCTGGGCGGAGCAACTGATCAGCGGGACTAGCCGCGAAAACACTCCACTATCAACGACTGAGTATTTCACTCTAATTTTCTATGTACTGCTCTGTTCGACTGTGCTCTTACTCATTTTGAAGTACACCTTCCGCTTTCTTCGCCTGGAGTCTTTCACCGCCCGTCGCGTCATCGTTCGCTTCAACCGTATTACTCGCAAGGTTTATCTGCTGCGTCCCGAGCATCTGGGTGGTATCCGCATAATGAACTGGGACAAAACCCAGATGATCGTTGACAAGAGCCTGATTGACCTGGACGAGTCAGGAGGCTTTGTCGTTCTAGCCTGGAATAAGGGCGATGGCATAGATTTGCAAGGCTCACCCACTGACAACATCGAGTTAACCTTTGTCGGCAAGCGCGCGAGCAACGCTGGCGAGTTGATGGCGTTCTGGGAATACATTCGGCGTTATATGGAGATCAGCCCCAACGCCGCGCCAGCGCCGCAGAAACTCATCAGCAAATTCCCTTCACCCTTGCTCTCACTCAAGGCGGCCTCGACATTCAGGGGATCGGGGCCGCTCGAGTTGTTGTTATGGCCCACCATCCCGATCCACGCCATCGGCCACTGGCTGTCACTGCTGCTGTGCTACGAGCCACGGTTCCCCAAGTCCATCGAGGACGCCGGGCGCTGATGACACCACCACCCGGCGCCCGCCCAAACACAACGCCCAGCCTCTGCTACCGTGGAAAGACCCGGGCCACATCTCTCGGCCCGCTCTTTCCTACCTGCATGAAGCACGGGTGACCCATCATGGCGCGCACCACTCCCATCGAGCTTTACCGCAATATCGGCATCGTTGCCCACGTCGACGCGGGCAAGACCACCACCACCGAACGCATCCTTTTCTACACCGGGGTCAACCACAAAATGGGCGAGGTGCATGACGGCGCCGCGACCATGGACTGGATGGCCCAGGAGCAGGAGCGCGGCATCACCATCACCTCCGCGGCAACCACGGCATTCTGGCAGGGCTCGACCAAGCAGTTTCCGGACAAGTTCCGCTTCAACATCATCGACACCCCCGGCCACGTCGATTTCACCATCGAGGTGGAGCGCTCGCTGCGCGTGCTGGACGGCGCGGTGGTGGTGTTCAGCGGCGCCGACGGCGTCGAGCCGCAGTCCGAGACGGTCTGGCGCCAGGCCAACAAATACCATGTGCCGCGCCTGGCCTACGTGAACAAGATGGACCGCCAGGGCGCCGACTTCCTGCGCGTGGTGAAGCAGATCGACCAGCGCCTGGGCCACCACCCGGTGCCGATCCAGTTGGCCATCGGCGCCGAGGAGCATTTCCTCGGCCAGATCGACCTGGTGAAGATGAAAGCCATCTACTGGAACGAGGACGACCAGGGCACCAGCTACCGCGAGGAAGCCATCCCCGCCGAGTTGCAGGCGCTGGCCAACGAATGGCGCGCGCACATGATCGAAGCCGCCGCCGAGGCCAATGACGAGTTCATGACCCTCTACCTCGACGGCATCGAACTGAGCAACGAACAGATCAAGGCCGGCCTGCGCCAGCGCACCTTGGCCAACGAAATCGTCCCGGCGATCCTCGGCTCGTCGTTCAAGAACAAGGGTGTGCCGCTGATGCTCGACGCGGTGATCGACTACCTGCCGGCGCCCTCGGAAATCCCGGCGATCAACGGCACCGACCCGGACCACGAAGACAAGCACCTGGAACGCCACGCCGACGACAATGAGCCGTTTTCGGCCCTGGCCTTCAAGATCGCCACCGACCCCTTCGTCGGCACACTGACCTTTGCCCGGGTCTATTCCGGCGTGCTCAGTTCCGGCGACGCGGTGCTCAACTCGGTCAAGGGCAAGAAGGAGCGGGTCGGCCGCATGGTGCAGATGCACGCCAACCAGCGCGCCGAGATCAAGGCGGTGTGCGCCGGCGATATCGCCGCGCTGATCGGCATGAAGGACGTCACCACCGGCGACACCCTGTGCGATATCAAGCACCCGATCATCCTCGAACGCATGGACTTTCCCGACCCGGTGATCTCCGTGGCGGTGGAACCGAAGACCAAGGCCGACCAGGAAAAAATGGGCGTCGCCCTGGGCAAGCTGGCCCAGGAAGACCCGTCGTTCCGGGTCAAGACCGATGAGGAAACCGCGCAGACCATCATTTCCGGCATGGGCGAGTTGCACCTGGACATCATCGTCGACCGCATGCGCCGCGAATTCGGGGTCGAGGCCAATATCGGCAAGCCGCAGGTGGCCTACCGCGAGAAGATCCGCAACACCTGCGAAATCGAAGGAAAGTTCGTCCGCCAGTCCGGCGGGCGTGGCCAGTACGGTCATTGCTGGATCCGCTTCGCCCCCGGCGAGGACGGCAAGGAAGGGCTGGAGTTCGTCAACGAAGTGGTCGGCGGCGTGGTCCCGCGGGAATACATCCCGGCGATCCAGAAAGGGATCGAGGAACAGATGCAGAACGGCGTCGTCGCGGGCTATCCGCTGATCAGCCTGAAAGCCGCGGTGTTCGACGGCTCGTACCATGACGTCGACTCCAACGAAATGGCCTTCAAGGTCGCCGCCTCCATGGCCACCAAGCAACTGGCGCAGAAAGGCGGCGCGGTGCTGCTGGAGCCGGTGATGAAAGTGGAAGTGGTGACACCCGAAGAGTTCATGGGCGACATCATGGGCGACCTGAGCCGCCGTCGCGGCCTGATCCAGGGCGGCGAAGATACCCCGGCGGGCAAGGTGGTGCGGGCTGAAGTACCGCTGGGCGAGATGTTCGGTTACTCCACCGAAATGCGCTCGATGACCCAGGGTCGGGCCAGCTATTCGATGGAGTTCATCCGGTATGCGGAGGCGCCGGCGAGTATCGCCGATGCGATTATCAAGAAGCAGGGGTAGTTTTCCGGGGCCTCATCGCTGCGGTTCGGAGCCCCGACAAGCCAGCGATGAGGCCCTTCGATCACTCCATAAACCTCAGTGATCCGCCCCGGCCCGCTTCAACAGTTGCTTGCACCGCTCCGACAAATGCACCACCCGCAGATGCTTGCCCGCCTTGGCGTAGCGCTCGCGCAAGGTCTTCAACGCGGCGATCGCCGAGTAATCGACCACGCGCAAATGCTGGCAATCTAAGGTCACCTGCGCCGGGTCGTTGGCCGGGTCGAACTGGTTGAGGAACGGTGTGCTGGAAGCGAAAAACAGCGTCCCGTGAATCCGGTACAGCTTGCTGCCGTCGGCTTCCAGATGGCTGTCGGCATACAACTCCCGAGCCTGCTGCCAGGCGAAGTTGATCGCCGCGATAACGATGCCGAACAGCACCGCCGTGGCCAGATCGGTGAACACCGTGACCACCGTCACCGCGATGATCGCCAGCACATCGCTCAGCGGCACTTTGTGCAGCACCCGCAACGAGGCCCAGGCAAAGGTCTGCTGGGCCACCACGAACATCACCCCCACCAGCGCCGCCAGCGGAATGCGCTCGATCAGCGGCGAGAGGAACAGCACGAAGAGCAGGATCATCACCCCCGCCACCACCCCGGACAAGCGCCCGCGACCACCGGAACTGAGGTTGATCACGGTCTGCCCGATCATCGCGCAGCCGCCCATGCCACCGCACAGCCCCGAGGCGATATTGGCCGCGCCGAGGGCCACGCATTCGCGGTCCGGGTGGCCGCGGCTTTCGGTGATTTCATCGGTGAGGTTCAGCGTCAGCAGGGTTTCCAGCAGGCCGACCAGGGCCATCAGCACCGCGTAAGGCGCGATGATCCGCAGCGTCTCCAGGTTCCACGGCACCTGTGGCAGCGCCAGCGACGGCAGGCCGCCGGCGATGTGGGCCATGTCGCCGAGAGTGCGGGTCGGCAGGTCGAACAGGTAGACCAGCATGCCGACGCCGAGGATCGCCACCAGTGCCGGCGGCACCGCGCGGGTCAGGCGCGGCAGCACGTACACCACTGCCATGGTCAGCCCGACTAGGCCGAGCATCAGCCACAACGACGGCCCTTGCAGCCAGGTGTCACCGCTCTTGAAGTGCTCCAGTTGAGCCATGGCAATGACAATCGCCAGGCCGTTGACGAAGCCGAGCATCACCGGATACGGCACCAGCCGCACCAGCTTGCCCAGGCGCAACAGGCCGAAGGCGATCATCAACAGTCCGCCCAGCAACACCGTCGCCAGCAGGTACTGCACGCCCTGCTGCACCACCAGCGCGACGATCACCACCGCCATCGAGCCGGCTGCTCCCGAGACCATGCCCGGGCGGCCGCCGAACAGCGCGGTCAGGGTGCAGATGATGAACGCGCCGTACAGGCCCATCAGCGGATTGAGGTGGGCGACCAGGGCAAAGGCGATGCACTCGGGCACCAGCGCAAAAGAAGTGGTCAGGCCAGCCAGGACATCACTGCGAATACGCAGGGCCCGGGATTTGGGGTGTGTTTGAGACATCGGGGATTCCGTGGGGTGAGGCGAGGAAAAAGCGCTGGCGAGCTTACCGGATTCACAACAGCGCCGCGAACCCCGCAGGCGCCACTCAATCCCCTACACCGCCTGCGGCTATTGACCATTCAAATCCGCCACCCCATGCTCGCCCGCTCCACCCACGCTCAAGGAATGACTGCAATGAAGCTGGAAACACTGGCCATCCACGCGGGTTTCAGCCCGGACCCGACCACGAAGGCCGTCGCCGTACCGATTTACCAGACCACCTCTTTCGCCTTCGACGACACCCAGCACGGCGCCGATCTGTTCGACCTGAAGGTGGCCGGCAATATCTATTCGCGGATCATGAACCCCACCAACGATGTGCTGGAGCAGCGCATGGCCGCCCTCGAAGGCGGGGTCGGCGCGCTGGCGGTGGCGTCGGGCATGGCCGCCATCACTTATGCGATCCAGACCGTGGCCGAAGTCGGTGACAACATCGTCTCGGTCGCCAAGCTCTACGGCGGCACCTACAACCTGCTGGCCCACACCCTGCCACGGATCGGCATCCAGACCCGCTTCGCCCCGCACGACGACATCGCCGCCCTCGAAGCGCTGATCGACGAGCGCACCAAGGCGGTGTTCTGCGAGTCCATCGGCAACCCGGCGGGCAATATCGTCGACCTCCAGGCGCTGGCCGATGCCGCGCACCGGCACGGCGTGCCGCTGATCGTCGACAACACCGTGGCCACGCCGATCCTCTGCCGGCCGTTCGAACACGGCGCCGATATCATCGTGCACTCGCTGACCAAGTACATCGGCGGCCACGGCACCAGCATCGGCGGCATCGTCATCGACTCGGGCAAATTCCCCTGGGCCGATCACTAGCAGCGCTTCGCCCTGCTCAACACCCCGGACGCCTCCTACCACGGCGTGACCTACACCGAAGCCTTCGGCCCCGCCGCGTTCATCGGCCGCTGCCGCGTGGTGCCGCTGCGCAACACCGGCGCCGCGCTCTCGCCGTTCAACGCCTTCCTCATCCTGCAAGGCCTGGAAACCCTGGCCCTGCGCATGGAACGCCACACCGAGAACGCGCTGAAAGTCGCCCATTACCTGCAACAGCACGATCAAGTTGCCTGGGTGAAATACGCCGGCCTGCCGGACCATCCGGAACACGAACTGGCCAAGCGCTACACCGAGGGTAAGCCCGCGTCGATCCTGTCGTTCGGCATCAAGGGCGGCCAGGAAGCCGGCGCACGCTTTATCGATGCGCTGAAACTGGTGGTGCGCCTGGTCAACATCGGCGACGCCAAGTCCCTGGCCTGCCATCCGGCCTCCACCACCCACCGCCAGTTGAACGACGAAGAACTGGAAAAAGCCGGCGTACCGCGTGACATGGTGCGGCTGTCCATCGGTATCGAACACAGCGACGACATCATCGCGGATCTGCAACAGGCCCTCGACGCCAGCCGCCTGTAAGCCTTCGCGACCCCAGGCTGCGCCCCTCCCAATAATCACGGCGGGCGCGAGCTTGAGCGGCCCGCCCGCGTTACCTTGCGCACATACCAAATTTCCCGCCAAAGCCCCGGTTTCATTGGCCTTCGCCGCGTCCGCGATCACCTGCAAAAAAATCAGTGATAGCAGATTGGCATTGTCACCAAGCTCGTCAATACTGCCTCCCGCATGGAAATCCTTGCCCACACAACATAGGGATATAGGCGATGAGTCAGACCCAGCCATTGGATGTCGCCATCATCGGCGGCGGTGTATCGGGAACCTACAGCGCGTGGCGCCTGCAAGAGGCGCAAGGCGATCATCAGCGAATCCAGTTGTTCGAATACGGCGACCGCATCGGTGGCCGGCTCTTCAGCATCACCCTCCCCGGTCTGCCCAATGTCGTCGCTGAAGTCGGCGGCATGCGCTGGATGCCGGCCACCGAGGACGACACCGGTGGCCACGTCATGGTCGACAAGCTGGTGGATTTCCTCGAACTGCCCAAGAAAGATTTTCCGATGGGCAACGAGCAGCCCGAAGACCATCCGGTCGGCGCCAAGAACAACCTGTTCTACCTGCGTGGCCAGCGCTTCCGCTTCCGTGACTTCACCGAGTCACCGGACAAGATCCCTTACAACCTGGCCTGGTCCGAGCGCGGTTTCGGCCCCGAGGACCTGCAAGTCAAGGTGATGAACAGCATCTACCCCGGCTTCGACCAGCTCAGCCTGGCCGACCAGATGCAGGTCAAGGTGTTCGGCAAGGAAATCTGGCGCTATGGCTTCTGGGACCTGCTCTACCGCGTGTTGAGCAACGAGGGCTATCAGTTCATGAAGGACGCCGGTGGCTACGAGGCCAACGTCGCCAACGCCAGCGCCGTGACCCAGTTGCCCGCCACCGAATACAGCGACGACACCAAGTTCCTGACCCTGAAAACCGGCTTCCAGACCCTGCCGCTGACCCTCAACGAACGCTTCAAGGCCGTGCCCGGCGGCCTGGTCCCTGGCGAACAGCGCGTGCAGTTGAACCGCCGCCTGGCGTCGCTGCAATACAGCGATGACACCGAATACCCGTACCGCCTGCACTTCCAGCCGACCCAGACGATCGACGGCACCACCACCGACCTCGACGTCCCGGAACAGATCGTCCACGCCCGCCAGGTGATCCTGGCCATGCCGCGGCGTTCGCTGGAGCTGATCGAGTCGCCGCTGTTCCAGGACCCGTGGCTGAAAAAAAACCTCGGTTCGGTGCTGGTGCAATCGGCGTTCAAGCTGTTCCTCGCCTACGAACAACCCTGGTGGCGCAGCCTCGGCCTGGTGGCTGGCCGCTCGGTCACCGACCTGCCGATCCGCCAGTGCTACTACATGGGCACCGAGTGCGAGCAGGACGGTGGTGAGCCGAGCCTCAACTCGCTGCTGATGGCCTCCTACAACGACATCGGCACCGTGCCGTTCTGGAAGGGCCTGGAAGGCGGCCTGCCGTTCGAAGGCTACCAGCCCAAGAGCCTGCTGGGCCGCGTCGATGCCAACGAGATCGTGCCGAAAACCCAGAACCAGGTCAGCGACGAGATGGTCCGTATCGCCCAGCGCCAGGTCACCTCGCTGCACGATCAGGTCGAGCTGCCGGCGCCTTACTCCGCCGTCTACCACGCCTGGGACACCGACCCGTACGGCGGCGGCTGGCACGAATGGAAAGCCAACTTCCGCCTCGACCTGATCATCCAGAACATGCGCCATCCGGTGCAGGAGCAGGCGGTGTACATCGTCGGTGAAGCCTATTCCTACGGCCAGGGCTGGGTCGAAGGCGCGCTGACCACCGCCGAATCGACCCTGCAGGACTTCTTCGGCCTGGCCCGGCCAAGCTGGCTGCCAGCGGCCTATCAACTGCTGCCGGAACCCGGCCCGACCGATATCGTCGACCCGGCGCCGCTGCCATGCAAAGACTGCGCGGGCACCCTGGAAGCCGTCACCGAGTTCGCCTACACGGGGATCAAACCATGAGCGTCGAGTTCAGCGTTGCCGACTACCTACTGACCCGGCTCAAGGAACTGGGCCTGACCAAAGTGTTTCAGGTGCCGGGTGACTACGTGTCCGGCTTCATGGATGCCCTCGAAGCCTTCGACGGCATCGATGCGGTGGGCGAGGTCTTCGAAATGGGCGCCGGCTATGCCGCCGATGGCTACGCGCGGGTTCACGGCCTCGGCGCGGTGTCGCTGCAATACGGCGTGGGCACCTTCAGCGCGGTCAACGCCATCGCCGGTGCCTTCGTCGAGCGCAACCCGGTGGTGGTGATTTCCGCCAGCCCGTCGACCAAAAACCGCGAACAGGCGAAAACCCAGAACGTGCTGTTCCACCACTCCACCGGCAACTTCGAAGCCGACCGCAATGTGCTGGAACAGGTCACCGTGGCCTGCGAGATCCTGTCCGACGCCCGCCAGGCGCCCTGGCAGATCGACAGCGCGCTGATCGCCGCCATCACCCATCGCCAGCCGGTCTACCTGGAAGCCTGGCAGGACGTCTGGAGCCTGGAATGCGCCCGTCCCCACGGCCAACTGAGCCCGGAACCGCGGCCCTCCAACCACGACGCCTTGCAGGCATTGGTGGCCAACACCGTGCAGCGCCTGAGCCAGGCGAAAAAGCCGCTGGTGCTGCTAGGCGTGGAAGTCATGCGCTATGACCTGCAAGGCCAGGTGCAATGGCTGATTGACGGCCTCGGCCTGCCGTTCAGCAGCACCCTGGACGCCAAGACCGTGCTCGACGAAAGCCAGCACGCCTTCATTGGCACCTTCGCCGGCCCCGCCTCGCGCCTGGAAACCTCGAAGGCGGTGGACGAGTGCGACTGCATCCTGGCGATCGGGGTGATCTTCACCGACGACTACCTGGACCTGCTCAACACCCGCTTCGACAGCATCATCCAGGTCAACTGCGACCTGGCCCGCACCGGCCCGGACTACTACCCCAACGTGCGCCTGCCGGACTACGTCGACGCGCTGCTCAAGGCGCTGGACCTGGACGGGCGCTTCCCGCGCCACGATGTTCCCCTGGGCGCCCCGCAAGCGCTGTTGCGCACCAGCAATGCCGATGCCGATGCCGACGCCGCGCTGAGCTACGCGAACTTCTTCGACACTTTGGTGGAATTCGCCCAGGAACATCGCGTCTGGGAAACCAGCACGCTGATCCTCGGTGAAAGCTCGTCGCTGTACGTGTCCAGCAACATCCAGGGCATGCCCCGCGACAGCTTCCTCTCCGACGCCATCTGGGGCTCCCTCGGCCATGAAACCGGCTGCGCGCTGGGCGTGGCGCTGGGCAGCGGACGGCGGCCGATCGTAGTGGCCGGCGACGGCGGCTTCATGATGGTCACCCAGTCGCTGGCGGCGCTGGCGCGCAACAAGGTCAATGCGCTGGTGTTCGTCATGAGCAACCAGGTGTATGCCATCGAGCAGGCCTTCGTCGATATCGATGCGTTCGACCCGGAAGGCCAGTTCGCCCCGTTCGATACCCTGCCGAGCCTGAACTACCCGGCGCTGGCCGAAGGCTATGGCGCGCTGGGTTACCGCATCGAGACCGTCGCCCAGTTGCAGGAGCTGCTGCCGCACCTGCTGGCGCTGAAGGACCGCCCGGCCCTCGTGGAAGTGAAAATCAGCGAGAAAGACCTCGCCATCCAGATCGACCGGCTGGCAAGGCCGCCGAAAAAACCGAGCAAGTAAGGAGTTCGTTTCATGGATCGAAACACCAGCGTGCGCACGGCGATCGCCTGCGCACTGCTGGCTGCGTTGCCGCTCAATGCCCAGGGTCACGGCATGCACGGCAACGACAGCCAGTCCGAGGCAGAAGAAGTGTTCTTCCGCAAACTGCCCATCGACACCGACCTCAAGCAGGCCCTGCAACAGTGCGTCAGCGCCGCGGACACCGACAAGGACCATCTGCTCTCCGGCCTCGGCGGCGCCCGTTATGACTTGGTGGCCTTGAAAGACGCCGAACAGGTGCAAGCCTTCTACAGCCAGGGCATGGCCTTGCAATACGGCTTCAACTTCGGCGAAGCCATCCGCGCCTTCTACCAGGCTTACCAGCTCGATGACGGCTCGGCGATGCCGCTGTGGGGCGTGGCGCTGTCGGCCAGTTCCAACATCAACACCGACGCCACCCAGGGCTGCGACCAACTGGCCAACCTGACCGCCCGGCTGGCCTTGCAGAACGCGCAAAACCGCCAGGCCAAACCGCCCGCCGGATTCAGCACCGCGCAATTGGATCGCGAAGTGGCCTATGCCGAAGCGTTCCTCAGCCAGTACGACGAGAAAGGCGACCAGATCGGCCTGTCCCTCGACGGCAAGAAGCGCTACGCGGCGAAGATGAAAGCGTTGTCCGAGAAATACTTCGACGACCTCGATGCCGCCGCCCTGTACGCCGACGCCCTGCTCAACATCGCCCCGTGGAAATGGTGGAAAGGCGTCGAGGCGACCTCCGACAAGGTCGACCCGACCAACGAAGCCTACGAGGCGCTGCAAGTGCTGAACCGCATCCTCGTGGCGGACGAGAACCACTCCGGCGCCAACCACTTCTACATCCACGCCATTGAAGAGTCGCCGTTCCCCGACAGCGGCCTGCCCATGGCCGATCGCTTCCGCACGCTCAACCCGGCGGTGGGTCACCTGATCCACATGGCCTCGCACATCTACCAGCGCACCGGCAACAACGCGCTGTCCAGCGCCACCAACTACGCGGCGGTGTCGGTGGACCGGGCCTACGCCAACCAGGTTCAGCCGCAGAGCCCGTACCTGCTGCACTACCTGGGGCACAACATCCACTTCCTGACCTGGACCCTGTCCATCGAAGGGCGCAAGAACGAAGCCATGAACATGGCCAGCGAACTGGTGGACAACACCACGCTGAATGCCTCGTCGGAATTCCTCTGCAAGCAGTACCCGCAGGAGCTGAAAACCAAGTCCGACTACTTCTACGCGGTGCCCTACTACTACGCCGTGCGTTTCCAGGACTGGGATGCGCTGGAGCGGATCAAGCCGAACATCAGCAGCGGCCTGGCGAAGATCAACGAGACCTGCGCCAAGGCCGATCAGAACTGGGTGGCGCTGACCATGCCGTACACACGGATCATGGAAAGCTATGCCGCGGCGTACCAGAAGCTCGGCGCCAACCTGGACAGCGGCAAGGCCGTCGAGGCGTTGGGCGATTTCTGGGGCAAGGTCGGCAGCGTCCTGCAGGAAGACGGGAACGCCGCGCTGAAATATGGCAACAACGACGCCATTCAACTGCTGCGCCTGGCCAACCTGATCCTGTTCACCAAGGCCCAGGACAGCACCGCTGGCAAATTGGTGCTCAAGGACGTCCAGCAGGCCAGCGCCAAGGCGCTTGGCGAGCACGGCAACGTGCTGGCCGATGACCTCGGTGCGCTGCAGGACGACAACAAGGCGCAGACCATCGCGGCCTGGCGCAAGGCGGTCGAAGTGCAGGACGGGCTCTGGTACAACGAGCCGCCGGACTGGTACTACACCGTCCGCGAATCCCTCGGCTATGCGCTGCTGGCGCAAGGCAAGGCGGCGGACGCGGAAAAGGTGTTCAGCGAAGACCTCAGCGAAAACCGCTTGAGCGGGCGTTCGCTGAATGGCCTGAAGCTGGCGTTGCAGGCGCAGAAGGGCAAGAGCGTCAGCCTGGAGCTGGAGCAGAAGCTGCAGAATGCGTGGCGCAATGCGACGGTGAGCGCGGCGCCCTGAAGCATTATCGTCCGCAAACCCAGCTCCCCTGTGGGAGCTGGGTTGCCAGCGATGGCTGTACATCCATACAGATAAAACTTGCCTCAACCGCACTTCCTGAGCATCCTAGGGCCTTCTTTCCCCCAGGACTCCGCCCCGGCACATGCGCCTGTTCCTCTGCGAAAAGCCTTCCCAGGCCAAGGATATTGCCAAGGTCCTCGGCGCCAACCGCCGCGGCGATGGCTGCTGGGTCGGCACCGGCGTGACCGTGACCTGGTGCATCGGCCACCTCCTGGAAACCGCCCCGCCCGACGCCTACGACGCCCGCTACAAACGCTGGGTGCTGGCAGACCTGCCGATCGTCCCGAGCCAGTGGAAAATGCAGGTCAAACCCAAGACCGCCAGCCAGTACAAGGCAGTCAAGCGCCTGCTGGGCGAGGCCGCGGAACTGGTGATCGCCACCGACGCCGACCGTGAAGGCGAGATGATCGCCCGGGAACTGGTGGAACACTGCCGCTACCGCGGACCCATCCGCCGCTTGTGGCTGTCGGCGCTGGACGACGCCTCGATCCGCAAGGCTCTGGCCAGCCTCAAGCCCGGCGCCGAAACCTTCAGCCTGTACCACTCGGCCCTCGGTCGCTCGCGCGCCGACTGGCTGATCGGCATGAACATGAGCCGGCTGTTCACCCTGCTCGGCCGCCAGTCCGGCTACCAAGGCGTATTGCCAGTGGGCCGGGTGCAGACCCCGACCCTGCGCCTGGTGGTGGACCGCGATCGCAGCATCGCCGACTTCGTGCCGGTGCCGTTCTGGGCCATCGATGTGCAACTGGACAGCGCCGGTACCGTCTTCACCGCGCAGTGGCGCGCACCGGACGATGCCTGCGACGACCAGGGTCGCTGTCTTAAGCAGGAACTGGCGCAACAGGCCGCCGCCGCAATCAATGGCGCGGGTTCGGCGCAGGTGGTGGCAATCAAAACCGAGCGCGTGCGCGAAGCTGCGCCGCTGGCCTTCGACCTTGGCACCCTGCAGGAAGTCTGCTCGAAGAAACTCGGCCTCGGCGCCCAGGAAACCCTGGACATCGCCCAGGCGCTTTATGAAACCCACAAGGTCATCACCTACCCGCGCAGCGATTGCGGCTACCTGCCCCTGAGTCAGCACAGCGAAGCTCCGGCAATCCTCGCCGCCCTGACTCGCGCCGATTCATCGCTGGCGCCGCTGCAGCCGTACCTGGAGCCGCAACGCCGTTCCCGGGCCTGGAACGACGCGAAAGTCAGCGCCCACCACGGCATCATCCCCACCGCCGCGGCCATCGATCCGAACCGTCTGCCGGGCAAACACAAGGCGGTCTATACATTGATCCGCGCCCGCTACCTGGCGCAGTTCCTGCCCAACCATGAATACGACCGCACCCAGGCCGACTTCGATTGTGGCGGCCAGGCCCTGCGGGCGGTGGGCAAGCAGATCGTCGAGCCGGGCTGGCGTCGTGCCCTGCCTGAAGCCCTGACCCCGCCCAAAGGCCGCGAGGCGCCAGCGCCGCAGGTGTTGCCGACGTTGAACAAGGGGCAATGGTGCGAGGTGCGCGAGGTCAACCTGAAAGACCTCTGGACCCAACCGCCCAAGCCCTTCACCGAAGGCGACCTGATCAAGGCGATGAAGAACGTCGCCAAGCTGGTGGACGATCCGCGGCTCAAGCAGAAACTCAAGGACACCACCGGCATCGGCACCGAAGCCACCCGCGCCGGGATCATCCAGGGCCTGCTGGACCGTGGCTACATGGTGAAGAACGGCAAGGCACTCAATGCCACCCCGGCCGCTTTCAGCCTGATCGACGCGGTGCCCCGTGCCATCGCCGACCCCGGCACCACGGCAATCTGGGAACAGGCGCTGGACATGGTGCAGAGCGGTGAAATGACCCTGGAAACCTTCGTCGCCAAACAGTCGGCGTGGATGAGCAAGCAGGTGGAACGTTGTGCCGGCATGAGCCTGACCATCTCCGGCCCGGCGACGCCGGCGGGGCGTGGCGGTTCGCCGTGGAAGAAGAAGCGCAAGAGCAGCAGCACTGCCGCAACGACCAAGCGGCCACGAAAACCTCGGGCGAAAAAGGCCTGATCCTCTCTTACCGACTCAAGGAAGATCCTCATGAAACTCGGCTACACCATCGCCTACGTCGCGGACGTCCCGGCCTCGTTGGCCTTCTTCGAAAACGCCTTCGGCCTGACCCCGCGCTTTCTGCATGAAGGCGGTGACTACGGCGAACTGGACACCGGGGCGACCACCCTGGCGTTTGCGTCGCTGGAACTGGGCGAGGCGAATTTCGAAGGCGGCGTGCTCGCCGCCAGCGAAAGCCAGCGGCCACTGGGCATGGAGATCGGCCTGGTGACCGATGAGGTGGCGGCGGCGCACGCCAGGGCGTTGGCTGCCGGGGCCGTGGAGTTGACGGCACCGCAGACCAAACCCTGGGGCCAGACCGTGTCCTGGGTGCGTTGTCCGGCGGGGATTCTGGTGGAGTTGTGTACGCCTGTGGGGTGACTGCGCGGGCCCTATCGCTGCGTAGGCATTTACACATCTCACAGGCATGACGCAGAACCTGTAGGAGCCGGCTTGTCGGGGCGCCGAACCGCGGCGATCAGGCCCTCAGCCTCACCTCAAAGACTGAGCGCCAGGCTCAGGCTGAGGTTCCGCGGATCCCCGGGCATGTTCCACGCCGCGTTATACCCCCGCTCGTAATACTTGCGGTCAAACAGGTTGTTCAGGTTCAGGCCCAGGGTGAGCTGCTCGCTCGCCTTGTAGTGGGCCAACAGATCAACCGTGCTATAGGCCGGTAAACGGAAGCTGCTGCCGGCCTGTCCTGAACGTTCGCCGACATAGTTGGCCGAAGCGCCAAAGTTCGAACCCCGCAGCGCCCCGTCCTGGAACTCATACACCGCCATCAGGCTGCCGCTGTGCTGAGGAATACCGAGCAGGTCGCTGCCCTTGGGCAGGGCCGCGTCACCCTTGGTCACTTCGGCATCGATGTAGGCGTAGGCGCCGATCACCCGCACGGCGTCGCTGAGCTGGCCGCTGAACTGCAGATCCACACCTTGGCTGCGGGCCTTGCCGGCGGCGATGCTGTCGCCGAAAGCGTCGGTGGTGATGACGTTTTCCTTGTCGATATGGAACAGCGCCAGCGTGGCGCCGAGCCGGCTGTCGAACAGATCCAGCTTGAGCCCGGTCTCGTAGCCGATGCCCTTCTCCGGTTTGTAGACCTGGCCCCGAGTGCCCATGCTGTTGGGCTTGAACGAAGTGGAGGCGTTGGCGAATACGCCGACCTCGGGCGTCAGTTGGTAAAGCAGGCCCAGGCGTGGGGTGGCGACATCCTTTTCCTGGCTATTGCTGACCCCGGTGGCGCGGTTCTGCGCGGTCTGCTCGATCCGCTCCAGACGCACGCCCACCAGCCCGCGCAGGCGCTCGGTGAAGGCGATCTGATCTTGCAGGTTCAACGCGTAGCTTTCAGTGCGTTCGAAGAAGTCGTTGGGGTTGACCAGTGCCGGCTTCGGCTGGCCGTAGACCGGATTGAAAATATCCAGGCCGTAGCCGAAGCCGGTGACGCTCTGCGGGTATTTCTGGCTGTTGCGGTAGTTCTCGTACTCCAGGCCGATCAGGCTCTGGTGCTGCCAGCCGGCCAGGTCGAACTGGCCGTGAAGCTCGGCCTGGGTGATGTTGTCGTTCCACTCGAAATTGCGTTCGCGGTAGAAGCGGCTGATCTGGCTGCCCACCACCCGCGACGGCTCCGAGCTGTTTCCGCGCAACGTGCCCTGGGTGTAGTGGTTGGCCAGACGCAGTTTCCAACTGTCGTTGAGGTGATGCTCCAGCGCCAGGTCGAGGGTCTGGTTGTCGTTGCGGATGCGGCCGTCGTTGGGTTCGCCGATGAAGGTGGAACGGGCGACCGGGCCCAGTTCGTTGTTCACCGCCGGGATGCCGCGGTCGAACACCGATTCGGTGCGGGAGAATTCGCTGTCGAGAGACAACAGGGTGTCGGGGCTCAATTGCCAGCTCAGCGACGGGCTGACGATCTTGCGGCGACCGTCCACGTGGTCACGGAAGCTGCCGTTGTCTTCGACCGCCAGGTTGACCCGCGACAGCAGGCTGCCGTCGTCGCTCAGCGGGGTGTTCACGTCCAGACTGCTGCGGTAGCGATCCCAACTGCCGGCGCTGGCCTTGAACGTGGTGAAGGCATCGACCTGGGGTTTCTTGCTGACGATATTCACCAGCCCGCCCGGATCGCCACGGCCGTAGAGACTGGCGGCCGGGCCCTTGAGCACTTCGATGCGTTCGATGGTCGAGGTGTCTGGCGCGCTGTAGCTGCCGCGGTTGATGGCGAAGCCGTTCTTGTACAACTCGCCCGTGGTGAAGCCGCGCACGCTGTAGTTGAGGAAGGTCAGGCCGCCGAAGTTGTTCTGCCGCGACACGCCGCCGGCAAAATCCAGGGCGCGGTCGATGCGGGTGCTGTTGAGGTCTTCGAGTACCTGCGCCGGCACCACGCTGATGGCTTGCGGGGTGTCGCGGATATCGGTGTCGGTTTTGGTCGCGGTAGCAGAGCGGGTAGCGCGATAGCCCTGCACCGGACCATCGGCGCGCTCTTCGATACGGCGCTCGGTGACGCTGACGGCATCGAGCAACACCGTGTCCTGCGCCGTCGCGGGCAGGCTCAGCAGGCCGGCAGACAGGCCGAGGTACAACCTTCCAATGGGGTAGTTCATGGGGGCTCCTGAGTTTTTGATGTAATAACATAACAATTCAGGAGCAGAATGACACCATCGGGTTTGTGGGGGATTGGGTTTCAGTAACTCACTTGAGGGTCTTATCGCTGGGGAAAACAGCGATAAGACCCTCAAGATTCAACCGCGAATCACAGCCTTGAGTACCGTCTTGAACGTCTCGATCTGCTCTTCGCTGAACTCGCCAAACACCGTGTCCTGCTGCTCGCGAGCGATGGTCCACAGCGCTTCGGTCTGGTCGATGCCGCCTACGGTGAGGCGCACATTGCCGCCCTCCTCGCTACCGCTGACCAGGCCCTTGCGGGTCAGGTTGGCCACCGCTTCATCGATTTCCCGCGCGGGCATTGCCACTTCGCGTTGCAGGTCGGTGAGGCTCAAACCGGCATCGTTCTCCAGCACCATCAGCATCCGCGCTTCGCTGGTGCGCAGGCCACTGGACAGTTGCCGCGGCTGGTAGCTGGTTTGATAAGCCCGCAGGGCCTGGGTCATCAGGTAGTACAGGTTGTGGCTCAGGCGCCCCTGGAAGTTGCTGCTCGGTGGCTGGCCTTCTTCGCGGCGGGTCATGCGGGTGTGCGGCAGGACCATGGAATACGCGCCCTGGTGATACAGCAACGGCGAACGCCCGCAGTCTTCGAACGCCACCACCTTGCCGATCATGATCCAGTGATCACCACCGTCGAGGATCTGGTACTTCTCGCACTGGAAGTTGGCCGAGCAGTCCAGCAGGATCGGCGCCCCGCCCGCACCCGCTTCGTGCGCAATGCCGGCGAAACGGTCATCCCGCGGCTTGGCGAAGTTGTTGGACAGGTCGATCTGGTCGGCGGCGAGAATATTCACCGCGAAATGGCTGGCCGCCTCGAAGGTCGCAAGGCTCGTGGAGCGCTTGTCGAGGCTCCAGAGGATCAGCGCCGGATCGAGGGACACCGAGTTGAAGCTGTTGGCTGTAACGCCGACCTTGTTGCCCGCGCCATCATCGGCGGTGACCACGGTAACGCCGGTGGCGAAGTTGCCTAAGGCGCGGCGGAAGGCACGGCTGTCGAAGGCCGCAACGGTTTCATTGGACATGCAAGACTCCCCGGCTGCCCGCAACGGGCAACCGTGATTTGTTTTTATGAGAGAGAGAAGATCGAGCGTCAGACCATGCTCGGATCAGGCTCGAGGCCCATCAACTCGCGACCCAGAATCTGCGCGCAGACATCGTAGTCGGTGTAGGCATGCGCACCGGTCATGTGCGAGTCACGCCACAGGCGCTGCAGCTCGTTGCTCTCGAACCACGAGGTGCCGCCGGCAGCTTCGTACAGACGGTCCACGGCCTGGATGCACATCTTCACCGCGTAAGCCTGATTGGTACGCCAGAACGCCAGGGTCTCGCGGTCCGGGTATTCCTTGCGGGCGCCGTGGTCGGCGTGGTCCTGCCAGGTCTTTTCGAGGAAGGCACGGGCGGCGGCAACCTGGTGGGTCGACTCGGCCAAGCGCATCAGCGCAGGGGTCGCGGCACCAACGCTGACACCGGTGTAGGCGCGCACGCGGTTCTTGGTCTTCTCGCGGAAGGCTTCGAGCATGCGCTCGGCGATGCCCAGGCTGATGGTGGCGAAGCCCACGGCGAAGTACGGACGGTACGGGGAGTAGAAAATCTTGCTGTCCGGGTACAGACCAAAGCCGGCGGACTTGCCTTCCATCATGTCCTTGGCTTTCTGGATGCGGTGCTCGGGGACGAAGGCCTTGTCGATGATCAGGGTCTTGGTGCCGCTGCCTTTCATGCCGGCGGCGAACCAGTCGTCACGGATTTCGTAGTCGCTGCGCGGCAGCACGGCGAAGCAGTAGTCCTGGGTGCCTTCGGCGTTAGCGCGACGGCAGCCGACGATGGCCCACTCGGCGTGATCGCAACCGCTGCTCCAGCCCATTTCGCCGCTGAACAGCAGGCCGCCTTCAACCTCTTCGACACGACCGAACGGCGCGATGCTGCTGCTGGCGGTGTGGTCCGGGTTCACGCCCCAGATTTCTTCCTGCAACTTGGCCGGGAACATCGCCAGTTGGTGGTTATGGGTGCACAGCAGGCTCATGGCCCAGGCGGTGCTGGCGCAGGCGCCGGCCAGCAGCGCGATGCAATCGGTGAACTCCGGCAGGGAGATTTCCATGCCGCCATAAGGCTTGGGCAGGAAGGCGCGGTGCAGGCCGATCCCCTTGAGCAGGGCGATGTTCTCGGCGGGAACCATGCGGTCTTTTTCGGCACGGGCGGCATTGGCGGCTATGGTCGGCAGTACCGACTTGAGGTCTTCGAGCAGCGGGTTTGGCTTTTTCATGAGTGGCCCTGCTTATTATTGGATGTCCATCGGGCCTGGTGACTACACAGGCCGCTGCGGATTCGGGGCCAGTATGGGAGGCGTCCGCCACGCTGAAAATGCACCTTCCAGAGACAAAATTGTACTTTCCATGGCCAACCCTGCCCCGCCGTCGGACAACCGCCGAACGCGCTGGCAGACCCGGTCATGTAGGGCTGGCAGGCTCAGTCAAGTCACCCACGCGGGCCTGCGCTAGGGTGCCGGCTTTGCCTATTTGCACAGGTACACCTCATGACCATTTCTCTCCTGCCTGCCGTCCAGGCGTTCTTCCAGCGTGACCACGGCCTGTTCATCGACGGCCGCGCGCAGGCCTCCGGCAGCGGTCGTCACCTGGACGTGATCGACCCGGCCAGCGGCGAAGTCATCAGCCGCGTCGGCGAAGCCAACCAGCACGACATCGACAGCGCCGTGGCCTCCTCCCGCGCGGGCTTCGCCCAGTGGTCGCAGGCCGCACCGGCAGTGCGCGGCAGCGTGCTGCTGAAACTGGCCGACCTGATCGAACAGAACGCCGAAGAGCTGGCCCAGATCGAAACCTGCCAGTCCGGCAAACTGATCCAGATTTCGCGCCACTTCGAAGTCGCCCAGGCTGCGCACTTCCTGCGCTACTACGCTGGCTGGGCGACCAAGATCAGCGGCCAGACCATCACCCCGTCGTTGCCTTCGTTCAACGGCGAGCGCTACACCGCCTTCACCCTGCGCGAGCCGATTGGCGTGGTGGTGGGCATCGTGCCGTGGAACTTCTCCACCATGATCGCCATCTGGAAACTGGCCTCGGCGCTGGTCACCGGCTGCAGCGTGATCATCAAGCCCAGCGAATTCACCCCGCTGACCATCCTGCGCATCGCTGAACTGGCGATCGACGCCGGCCTGCCGGCGGGCGTGCTCAACGTGGTCACCGGTGCCGGCGGTGTCGGCAAGGCGCTGATCGAGCACCCGCACACCGACAAAGTTTCCTTCACCGGCTCGGTGCCCACCGGCCTCGCCGTGGGCCAGACCGCCATGGCCGCCAACCTGACCCGCGCCACCCTGGAACTGGGCGGCAAGAACGCAGCGGGCTTCCTGCCGGATGTGGATGTGGAAACCGCGGTCAACGGCATCATCGAAGCGGGCTTCCTGCACTCCGGGCAGATCTGCGCCGCCGCCGAGCGCTTCTACGTGCACCGCTCGCAGATCGACGCGGTCACCCGCCGCCTGAGCGAGCGCCTGAGCCAGTTGAAGATCGGCTCGCCGCTGGATGAAGCCAGCGAGTTCGGCCCGGTGACCAACAAGCAGCACCAGGCCAAGCTTGGCCAGCTGTTCGCCAAGGCCCGCGCCGAAGGCAGCACCATTCTGCATGGCGGCAAGCTGATCGACGGCCCGGGCTGCTATGTCGAGCCGACCGTGATCCTGGCCAACTCGGCGAAGGACAGCCTGATGACCGAGGAAACCTTCGGCCCGGTGGCGACCTTCCTCGCCTACGACGACGAAGAGGAGTTGGTCGCGCTGATGAACGACAGCCCCTACGGCCTCAGTGCCAGCCTCTGGACCAACGACCTGGGCAAGGCGATGCGCCTGATTCCAAGGGTCCAGGCCGGCACCTTGTGGGTAAACATGCACACCCTGCTGGACCCGGCGGTGCCGTTTGGCGGGATCAAGGCCTCGGGTGTCGGGCGTGAATTCGGTGGGGCGTTCATCGAGGATTACACCGAGCTGAAGTCGGTGATGATTCGCTACTGATTGGGCCGCACACGCTCTAGAATGGCCAGCTCGCCCCCAATCTGGTGCCCCATGGACATCGAGCTGGCCCGAACCTTCCTCGAAATCGTGCGCAGCGGCAGCCTCGTCTCTGCCGCCGAACACCTGCACGTCACCCAGACCGCCATCAGCGCGCGAGTGCAGAAACTCGAACAGCAACTCGACTGCCAGCTCTTCATCCGCAGCCGCAACGGCGCCAGCCTGACCAGCAATGGCGAGGCCTTCGTGCCCTATGCCAATCAACTGCTGCAAACCTGGGAATCGGCCCGCCGCGACCTGCCGCTGCCGGACGGCTGCCGCGAGGTGCTGCGCATCGGTGGGGAAGTCAGCCTGTGCAACCCGCTGGTGCTTGACTGGGTGCGGGTGCTGCACGAACAGCTACCCAGCCACGCCATCCGCAGCGAAGTCGGCGAAAGCGCCGCCCTGCTGCGCAAACTGGAGATGGGCACGCTCGACGCGGCGCTGCTCTACCAGCCGATCTACAGCCCCGGCCTGCAAGTCGAACAATTGCTGGAAGAAAAACTGATCCGCATTCAACTGCGAAGAAAGCCGGAGCCCTACGTCTACATCGACTGGGGCGATACCTTCCGCCGCCTGCATGACGAAGCCCTTCCAGAACTGACCCGCCCGGCCCTGAGCTTCAACCTCGGCCCGCTGGCTTTGCAGTTCATCCTGGAACACGGTGGCAGCGGCTATTTCCGCACGCGGGTGGTGCAGAGTTACCTGGACCGCGGAGTACTGGAACGGGTGCCGCAGGCGCCGGAATTCCCCTACCCCACCTGGCTGGTCTATCCACGGGAGCGGGATTCGCAAGCGCTGCAGCAGGCGTTCGAACTGCTGCGCCAGGTGGTGGCAGGTGATAGCGACTGGTCGCAGCGCTGGGATCCGCTGATCTGACTCAAGCCGCCTCGGCCAGCCGCTCCTGCGCCAGCAAATGCTGGCTCAGCGCGGCGATCAGGTCGGTCTGGGTGACCACGCCAACCACCTTGCCGTTCTCCAGCACCGGCAGGCAATGCAGGCCCTGGTCGCAGAGCAGCGGGATCAGTTCGACGGCCTGACGCTCGCTGTCCACGGTAATCACCGGCTCGCTCATGATCTGTGCCAGACGCACCGGCTTCTGCCTGCCAAACAGCGCCCGCCAACTGAAACGGGTCGCGGCCATGGCCGGCGCGACCAGATCGCTGAGGCTGATGATGCCCGCCAGTTTCCCGCTGTCATCCAGCACCGGCAGGTTTTTCAGATGATGGCTGGCGAGTTGTTTCCAGGCCTGTTCCAGCGTGGTGTCGGGCGTGGCGAACTGCACGTCGCGGGACATCACCTGCGCCGCAGTAATCCCGCCGAGACTGCGCTGCACCGCGTGGCGCTGGGTGGCGAGGATGATCCGTTCGAGGTCGTTGCGGGTCACGTCGACGAACTCGCCAATGTCTTCCAGCGCCTGGTCCAAATCGCTCGGGCTGACCCCGACGCGCTCGCTGGCTGGCTGGTCAGCGGTGGCATGAGTGGCTTTGCGCGGCGCGTTGATTTTCGGGTAGCGCACGCCGGTCAGGCGGTTGTACAGCACCGCCATCGCCAGCACGATCAGGGCATTGAGCATCACCGGCTCGATCACCTTGACGCCCATCGCCGCCAGCGACGGATCGGCCAGTGCCAGACTCACCGCCAGCGCCGCACCCGGCGGGTGCAGACAGCGCAGCAGACACATCAGCAGAATCACCAGCAGCAGCGCCGCGCTCGCCACCATCAGGCCCGGACCGATCCAGTGATGCAGGCTGATCCCCACCGCCGCCGCGCAGACGTAACTGCCGAGAAACGGCCAGGGCTGCGACAGCGCGCCGGAATGCACGGCAAACAGCAACACCGTCGAGGCCGCCAATGGCGCCATCAGGTGCAGTGTCGCCGCGCTGCCGAACAGGTAGCTACAGACGCTACCCGCAACGGCCAGCGCCAGAAGCGCACCGATCGCGGCGCGGAACCATTCTTGAGGGGGAATATGCAAAGCGGCTGGAATGAAGCGATCGAACCAGTTACTGAGACCACGGCTAGACATGTGACGGACCAGGCACCTGTTTGAAGAAAAGAAGCCCGCCCAACAGCGGACGGACTTTGTATCGCGAGGGGGCAATACGCAAAGGGCTCCTTCCCTGGAGATGGAAAGATTGCCCGGCAGTCTGAGGAAATCTGACCGCCAGCTCAAATTCAAAAAAGTGCTGTTTCAGTGCATTTTTTTTGCAGTGTCACAAAACAGTGCGTTTTCTCACAGCACTTTGACCGCACGACCGATGAACTGCACCGGCCCGCTGGGCTTGCCGCTGGCCGAGCCGGTCGGGCTCTCCAGGGTCAACTCGAATAGCTGGTTGTCCTGCAGCGGCGGCAAGGCATCCAGCGGCACTTCCACGGCCTGCCCCGGCGCGATCAGGCCCAGCGAAACCGGCCCGCTCCAGCCATCAGCCTTGGTCCAGAATTCCAGCGCCTTGTCCGCGGGCACTTCGGCCATGCCCAGCGGAATCAACTGCACGGTGCGGTGATTGCTCGCCTGCACGACCCAGCCGGGCGATTTGTCCTGCGGCGCGACCAGCACCACCAGGTAGGTCGGCGTCGCTGCAGGTGGTTCGCGCACCAGCAACACCGCCAGTAACAGACTGGCCGCCAGGCCCGCCACCGACGCCCAACGCCAGGGTGTCGGACGCTGCCACCAGCGTTCGGGACGAGCGGCAGACAGCGACGGCGAAAGATCGCCCACGCTGCGCTCGATGCGTTGCCACAGGTACGCGGACGGCGTCTGCGCCGGCGCCTGCACCTGCAACCCCTGCAAACGGTGCTCCCAGGCATCGACCGCTTCCCGCAGCGACACATCGTGTTCAAGGCGCCGGGCGACGGCCTGGCGCAGGTCGAACGGCAGCGTGCCGAGGACATATTCAGCGGCCAGCGCATCACTGTCGTCGGGGCTTGTTTCGCGGCTGTCGTCGAGGTCGCCGGTCGTCATCCCATGCACTCGCGCAAGGCAGCCAGGCTGCGTTTGATCCAGGCCTTCACTGTGCCCAGCGGCGTCCCGAACGTGCGGGCGATCTCGGCGTGGGAAAAGCCATCGACATACGCGTGGACCAGGCAGGCCCGGCGTACAGGTTCCAATTGCTCCAGGCAGGTGGTCATGCGCCCACTGCGCAACGGACCGTCCCCCTCGGCGGCGCTGTCGCCCGGCTCGGCCTCATCGCCCAATGGCACATCCCGCTCCCGGCGACGCAGAAAGTCCAGCGCCAGATGCCGGGTGATGCTGAACATCCAGCCACGGGCACTGCCACGTGCCGGATCGAAGGTGGCGGCGCGGGTCCAGATGCGGATAAAGGCGTCGTGCACCACGTCTTCGGCCAGGGCGGTGTCCTTGAGCAGGCGCCGGGCGACGCCCAGCAACCGCGCGCCCTCCTCTTCGTACAAGCGCTGCAGCGCCTGGCGGTCGCCGCGTGCGCAGGCCGCCAGGTGGGCTTCATGGTCGAACGAGGACAGAGGTAAGGTCACAAGGCTTGCCGTCGACGGGTGGTTACCGCTAGCAGCGTAGACCACCGTCGAACGGGCAACCGGCGCTTAGCGGGCGGTCCAGAAAATATAGTCCGCCTGGTACTTCACCATCTCCCGCTTGCCCTTGTCGGCCGTGGTGCAAGCGCTGCCCGGCGCCACGCCGCCCTTGAGCGCCACACGCTGGATATAGGTCACGCCGTTCATGGCGCCGGCGCCTTCGGCCGGGTTGGCCTTGACCAGTTGGTACGGCAGGTTGCCTGGGCTGGAAGGTGCCACCGCCAACTGGGTGCCGGTGACTTTCGAACCATCCTTCGCCTGCCAGGTGGCGGGCGGGCCGAAGTAGTCGCCAACCGCCTTGCCGCTGCGGTCATTGAGCACGGCCTTGGGACCGACGAAGGTCCATTCGGTCTGCCCGGGCTTGTCGGCCTTGTCGCGGCATTCGTAGGTGATTTCGCCGACGCCGACGGTTTCCAGCGCGACCTTGTGGCCGTCCGGCACCTTGATGCTGTCGGGCAGCGCGCTGGTGGCATGAGCGGCGGAACCAAGCAGGAGGCTGGACGCGGCGAGAGCGGCGGCGGCCAGTGCGAAGCGGGATTGGCGGTTCATAAGGCGTGACTCCAGTCAGGATGATCGGTCAGGCAGCACGAGGCTGCTGTCTGAACTACCTGGCAGGACGCCAATTGGATGCAGGCGGATGAAAAAATAATCGCGGAACCTGTCCGCGATTATCCGGGTGATGCCTGGACCGTGCTTACAGGCCCAGTTCCTCGGGGGTCAGCATGTCCGACTCGAAGGCGATCCAGCCGTATTCCAGCTCGGCGTGGCCGTTGACGATCTCGCCGTAGTAGGTCAGGCCGTTGTCGAGGGTCACGCAGACATGGGTGGGGTTCTCGGGAGCAGCCAGGGCGCCATTGAAATGCACCTTCTTCAGCGTTTCCGTCACCGCCTCCAGGGAGATTTGCACGCCGGCGTTCTCGACAGCCTCGACGTCATCGCGCTGTTCGGCGCTGATGGTTACGGTGGCGGTGTATTTCTTCATGCTGAAAGTGCTCCGTGAGCGGAATAAACGGCCGCACAGGATAAGCCAGGATGGCCGCAAAAGCCCGTATCCCGACGTGCGGGCCGGTCCCCCGGTATCGCCAGCCATCACGAAACCGAGCACGCCGCTGCCCGCGCTGGTATCGTGCCGGGCTGAATGACTGCATGCCGTAAGGAGATGACCTTGAGTGCCGAAGCCAAATTGACCGGTGACCTGTTCGACGTCGACAAACGCCTGAACCTGAAGCCCGTGGTGGACTTCAACACCTACCTGAACAACGCCTTCGGCGACGGCAAATGCACCTGCGCCCGCTGCAAGGAAAGCGCGAACGACGAAAGCGCCTACGCCTTCGCCCACAGCTTCGAGTTCAACGGTATTCCGCTGCATCGGCGTTTTGCCACGACCACCGCGGCCGACGTGCTGGGTGTGCTGAAAAAAGCCTGGCTGTCGTACCACAAGGAAGAGTTGCCTGGCGGCAGCCTCGATCTCGAGAACCTCAAGACCTTCGTCGAAGCGCGCCTGCAGGTCCGCCTGAAGCCACTGTTGCTGGCCAGCGGGCTGGTGAAGGAACAGGAAGATGGCAGCCTGCTGTTGCTGGCTGACGGGGACTTCATCTGATTCCTTGAAAAACGCCATCGCTGGCAGGCGCAACGCCGCCAGCGATGAGGTTTCAGCAGATCAGGCTACAACCCGATAACACGGCACATACGCCGCGCCGCCCGGCAGCTTCATCCGATGCTGCTCGACAAACGCCTGCAATAGCCGATCCAGCGGCTGCATGATCGCCGCATCGCCGTGAATCTCGTACGGCCCATGCTCTTCGATCAGGCGGATGCCCTTGTCCTTGACGTTGCCGGCGACGATGCCGGAGAACGCCCGACGCAGGTTGGCCGCCAGCTCATGCGGCGGCAAGTCGAGGCGCAGTTGCAGGCTGGCCATGTTGGCGTGGGTCGGATCGAACGGACGCTGGAAGCCCTCCTCGATTTTCAACAGCCAGTTGAAGTGGAACGCGTCGTTGCGCTCGCGGCGGAACAGCTTGACCGCCTTGAGGCTCTCGGTCATCTGCCGGGCGACCTGCGCCGGGTCGTCGATGATGATCTGGTACAGCCCCTGCGCCGCTTCGCCGAGGGTGGCGCCGACGAAGTCGTTCAACTGTTGCAGGTACGGCTCGGCGCTGCGCGGCCCGGTGAGGATGACCGGGAACGGCAGTTCGCGGTTGTCCGGGTGCATCAGGATGCCCAGCAGATAGAGGAATTCCTCGGCGGTGCCGGCACCGCCAGGGAAGATGATGATGCCGTGGCCGACCCGGACGAAGGCTTCCAGGCGTTTCTCGATGTCCGGCAGGATCACCAGCTCATTGACGATCGGGTTCGGCGCCTCGGCGGCGATGATCCCAGGCTCGGTCAGGCCCAGGTAGCGGCCGCTGCTCATGCGCTGCTTGGCATGGGCGATGGTGGCGCCTTTCATCGGCCCCTTCATCACGCCAGGGCCGCAGCCGGTGCAGATGTCCAGCTTGCGCAGGCCCAGCTCGTGGCCGACCTTCTTGGTGTACTGGTATTCCTCGCTGCTGATCGAGTGACCACCCCAGCACACCACCAGCTTGGGCTCGACGCCCGAACGCAGGGTGCGCGCGTTGCGCAGCAACTGGAACACGTAGTCGGTGATGCCCTGGGAGTTTTCCAGGTCGATCTTCAGGCGGTCCAGCTCGCTCTCGGTGTAGACGATGTCGCGCAGGGCGCAGAAGAGCATCTCGCGGGTGCTGGCAATCATTTCGCCATCGACGAAAGCATCCGCCGGGGCGTTGAGCAGTTCCAGGCGGACGCCGCGGTCCTGCTGATGAATACGGACCTCGAAGTCCTTGTAGGCATCGAGGATGGTCTTGGCATTGTCGACATGGGCGCCGGTATTGAGGATGGCCAGGGCGCACTGGCGGAAAAGGGTGTAGATACTGCCCGAGCCGGCCTGGCTCAATTGTTGGACTTCACGTTGGGAAAGCGTCTCCAGACTCCCTTTCGGGGCGACCGAAGCATTGATTACCTGTCTTTGGGCCATGCTGAATTCCATGCTGTTCGGTGCCTGCGAACGACTGTGGCACCGCTGTTGTGAACGCCGCACGCGCGGGTCTCGCACCTGTTTGTAACAGGTGGCCGGGCTTGTAGCAAACGGCCCGGCTTCACTGAGTATGGACGCATCCGACGACAGGGCACGGCTTCTTCACACTGCCATCAGGCCGCCTGCTTCAAGGCTTGCGCCTTGCTTCGCACGGCAATGGCGGCAAAACACGCCAGGCAACCGAAGCCCGCAGCCGCCAGCGCCAGGCACATCGGTGCCGGGGTGCCGTCAGCCAGGGCACTGACCACGGCACTGAACGCCGCGCCGAGGGCGAACTGGCAAGCCACCGCCAGCCCCGCCGCCGCGCCGGCCTGACGCGGGTACAGCGCCAGCAGGCTGGCGACGCAATTGGCGCCCATCAAACCGGTGATGCTCACGTAGACGATCACCCCCGCCACGATCGCCGTCAGCCCGCCCCAGCCGCTGAGGCCGATCGCCAGCAACCATAGCGCCGCGACACCGCCCAGCGCCGCCCCTACCGACAGCATCCGCAACGGCCCGACGCGGCTGACCATCCGCGCGTTGATCAGGGTGACGACGATGATCCCCACCACGTTCAGGCCAAACAGCCAGGCGTAGCCGCTGGGCGACACGCCGAAATACTCCATGTACACGAAGGGCGACGCGGTGATGAACGCGAACATCCCGCCAAACGCCAGGCCCATGCAGAGGATGTAGGCCAGCGCCACCGGCTGCCGGGCGATCTGCCAGTAAGCGGCGAACACCTTCGCCAGCGATTCGCCGCGTTGGTCCGGGGCGTGGGTTTCGCCGATCTTCCAGGCCGAGGCCAGCAAGCACAGGGCGCCGAACACCAGCAGGCCGAAAAACACCGTGCGCCAGCCGTTGAGTTCCATCAGCAGGCTGCCCAGCAACGGCGCCACCAGCGTGGCAAGCATGGTCACCAGGTGCATCAGCGACAACACCCGCGCCGCCTCGCTGAGGGCGAACAGGTCACGCACGATGGCCCGCGCCAGCACCGAGGCCGCCGCGCCGCCGAGGGCCTGGAAAAAGCGCCAGACCACCAGTTGCTCCACGGAGCTGGCGAACATGCAGCCCACCGTCGCCACCAGGTACAACACCATGCCGCCCAACAGCAGCGGCCGCCGGCCGTAGCGGTCCGACAGCGGTCCGTAAACCAGCATGCCCAGGCACAGGCCGGCGAGGAACAGGCTGATGGTCAGTTGCACGCTGGCGGCATCGGCGCCCAGGTCGCTGGCGATCATCGGCAGGCTGGGCAGGTAGGTGTCGATGGACAGCGGCGCGAACGCCACCAGCGCGGCGAGCAGGACGATCAGCCGGGCCGGATTGGCAGTATGGGTCATCGGGACTCCGAAATCAGGGAAGGAAGCGGCATAACGTTAATATCTTAATTTTATTCGCAAGCGCAGCAAAAGGACTTTATCGGTAGAAAGATAATATGTTAACTATAAGCCAAGCCCGCGACCCAGGGCCCGGCCTTACAACGCCATAACGAACGCACCAAAACAAAAACAAAAGGTATGAAGTCCATGTCCCTCCCCCGTCGCCTCACCGCGGCCAGCGCTGGCCTGTGCGCCACGCTCGTCCCGTACCTCGCCCACGCCGATTTCATCAAGGACAGCAAAGGCAGCCTGGAAGCACGCAATTTCTATTTCAGCCGCGATTTCCGCCAGAGCAACGCGCCGCAAAGCCAGGCCCGGGAATGGGCCCAGGGCTTCATTCTGCGTATGGAGTCAGGCTTTACCGAAGGCACTGTCGGATTTGGCCTCGACGCCCTCGGCGAGCTGGGCGTGAAGCTCGACTCCAGCCGTGACCGCCGTGGCACCGGCCTGCTGCCCTACGGCGCCAGCCAGGAGCCGGTGGACGACTTCAGCGAACTGGGCCTGACCGCCAAAGCGCGCATCAGCAAGACCACCCTCAAGCTCGGCACCCTGCAACCGATGCTGCCGGTCGCGGCGATCAACGACGTGCGCCTGCTGCCCTCGACCTACACCGGCGGCTTGGTCACCTCCCAGGACATCGACGGCCTGACCTTCAACATCGGCCGCCTGGAAAAGCAGAACCTGCGGGATTCCTCCAGCAACGACGAGATGAGCTACGCCGGCGTCGAGAGCAGCCACCTGGACCTAGCCGGCGGCACCTACGCCCTGACCCCGCGCCTGGCGGTGAGCTACTACTACGCGCAGATGCAGGACATCTACCGCCAGCACTACGCCGGTCTGGTGCACGACCTACCATTGGCCGACGGCATCAACCTGCGCAGCGACCTGCGCTACTTCGACACCCGCGAAACCGGCCATGACGCTCTGCGCTCGACGGCCCGGGTCGACGGCGGCAAGATCGACAACCGCTTCTTCAACGGCATGCTGACCCTCGGCGTGGGCGCGCACAAATTCGGCCTGGGTTACCAGAACCTCTCCGGCGACGGCGATTTCGCCTACCCGGGACTGGACCCGTACTCGGTCAACCTGGTCACGGTGAACGTCTTCACCAAGGCCGAGACCGACGCCTGGCAAGCGCGCTACGACTACAACTTCGCCGCCTTCGGCCTGCCCGGCCTGAGCTTCATGACCCGCTACGTCAACGGCAAGAACATCGAGACGGCGACGGTCAGCGGCGGCAAGGAATGGGAACGCGACACCGATATCGCCTACGTGGTACAGGACGGTCCGCTGAAGAATTTCAGCGTGCGCCTGCGCAATGCGACCTTCCGTTCCAGCGGCGGATTGACCAGCGATATCGATGAAAACCGGCTGATCCTCGGGTACACCGTGGCGCTGTGGTGAGGGAAGAAAAAGCGTAAATACGGGTTTTATCTTCAAGATGTACAGCAGGCCGGGGCACAATGTGCCACCACGAAACCAGCCCCGGACTGCTTATGACCACCGCCCAGGTCCCTCCTGCGCAGCACACCGCCTTCGATATCCGCCCCCTGCTCTTCGCCCACATGGCCTGCACTATCGCCATGATGGCCTTCGTCTCGCTGATCGGCCCGATCGCTCGCGTGCTCGACCTCGCCCCCTGGCAGGCAGGCGCGGCGATGACGGTGTCCGGGGTGATCTGGATGCTCCTCGCCCGCCCTTGGGGCCGCGCCAGCGACCGCTATGGCCGCCGCCGGATCCTGCTGCTGGGTGCCGGCGGTTTCACCCTCTCCTACTGGGCGCTATGCCTGTTCATCGACGGCGCCTTGCGCTGGCTGCCGCCCGCCTCGATCGCGTTCGCCGGCATGGTCATCGGCCGTGGCGCCATCGGTGCGTTCTACGCCGCCCTGCCGGTAGGCAGCAACGCGCTGATCGCCGATAACGTCGCGCCGCAGAACCGCGCCAAAGCCATGGCGTCCCTCGGCGCCGCCAACGCCGTCGGCCTGGTGCTCGGCCCGGCCCTCGCCGCCTTGCTCGCCCGCCACAGCCTGAGCCTGCCGATGTACGCCATGGCGATCCTGCCGCTGCTGGCCCTGCTGGTGCTGCGGTTCAAGCTCAAGCGCCAGGAGTTGCACCTGGCCCAGGCCCCGCGCAGCGTGCGGATGACCGACCCGCGCCTGCGCCGGCCGCTGGTGGTGGCCTTCGTCGCCATGCTCTGCGTGTCCCTGGCGCAGATCACCGTCGGTTTTTTCGCCCTCGATTGCCTGGGCCTGGAACCGGGCGACGCCGCACAGGCCGCCGGTATTGCCTTGACCATGGTCGGCGCAGCGCTGATCTGCTCGCAATTGCTGGTGCGCAAGCTGCAATGGCCGCCGCTGCGGATGATTCGCGTCGGCGCCAGCATCTCGGCCCTGGGCTTTATCGCCAGCGCCTTCGCCACAAGCAGCCTGGTGCTGGCGCTCGGTTTCTTCGTCAGCGCGGCGGGCATGGGCTGGGTGTTCCCGGCCTTCGCGGCACTCGCGGCAAACGCCGTGGACGCCTCTGAACAAGGCGCCACCGCCGGCTCCGTCGGCGCCGTACAGGGCTTCGGCGTGGTGATCGGTCCGCTGGCCGGAACCTTGATCTACAGCCTCGATCCGCGCCTGCCGTACCTGGTCGCCGCCGTGCTGTTGCTGCTGGTGGGGCTGTGGTCGACCTCACGTGCCCCGGCACACGTCTGAAACCCGCACGATCCGCCGTTCGCCGCTCGGGCACAGGCTGCCCGAGTGTGCTTTAATGCGTCGCCCATTATTTTTGACACCAAGGCGGCTATGGACACGGGGACACGACTCAGACTGGTGCGTGAACGCAACAAGCTCTCCCAACGCGAACTGGCCCGGCGCAGCGGCCTGACCAACTCGACCATTTCACAGATCGAACAGAATCGCGTCAGCCCCTCTGTCAGTTCCCTGAAGAAGCTGCTCGAAGGCATCCCCATGTCCCTGGCGGAGTTCTTCAGCTTCGACGAGCCGCCGCGGCAAGAACGCTTCGTCTTCCGCGCCACCGAACAGCCCGACCTGGGCAGTTCCGGCCTGCGCCTGCTGCTGGTTGGCGCCAGCGTCGAAGGCCGGCAGATGCGCATGTTGCGCGAGCTGTACGCCCCCGGCGCCGACTCCGGTGAAGAGCTGATCGTCCACGCCGAAGGCGAGGAATGCGGCCTGGTCACCCGGGGCACCATTGAACTGCGGGTCGACGGTCAGGTGAGCATCCTCAACACCGGCGACGGTTATTACTTCCCGACCACCCTGCCCCACAGCTTCAAGAATATCGGCCAGGATGAGGCCGAGATCATCAGCGCCAACACCCCGGCGAACTTCTGATCCACGGCGGCGGTAGCGCGGGACCTCTCGCGCTACCGCCGTTGGTTCACATCCAGCCCAGCCAGTGCCACCAGGTGGCAGCAAACACCAGCATCAGCAGATAACCGGCCAGGGTCACTACCAACCCGACCCGGGCGAACTGCCGTGCGTTGAAGGTTTCGGTGCCAAGGCACACCATGTTCTGCGGTGCGTTGATCGGCAGGATAAAGCCGTAGCTGACCACGAAGCCCAGGGCCATGGTCATGCCCAGCCGACTGAAATCACCCGGCAAGGTCTGCAGCACTGCGATCAGGATCGGCAACAGCGCCGAGGTCAACGCCGTGGCGCTGGCGAAGCCCAGGTGGATCACGATCAGGAACGCCCCGAGAATCGCAAACACGCCCAGCGTACCCAGTTGATCCAGCCCGGTATGGGCGACCACCTGCGCGCCCAGCCATTGGCCGGCATGGGTGCTGAGCAAGGTGGTGCCGAGGCTGATGCCCACGCCGAAAACGATCACCGTGCCCCACGGAATCCGTGCCTGCACGTCCTTCCAGGTCATCACGCCGAAGCGCGGCAAAAGCAACAGCACCAGGCCGGCATAGGTGGTGGACGTGGTGTCGAACGCGTGCAGTTTGCCCTCGGTGGCCCACGCCAGCAGCAGGGCCAGCGAAACGCCGAGCAGACGCTTCTGCGCCCCGCTCATCGGCCCCAACGCCGCCAGTTGCTCGGCGACCGCAGCCTTACCGCCAGGGATGCTGTCGGTCTCCGGAGGCAGCATTTTCAGCACCAGCACAATCAGCAGGGCCGACATCAGCACCGCCCACGGCGCGCCTGCGATAAGCCAGTCGATCCACGACACCCGGGCGCCGAGCATCTTGTCCATGAAGCCGACGGTCAGCAGGTTCTGTGCAGCGGCGGTCTGGATGCCGATGTTCCAGATGCTGGTGCCCTGGGCGACGATGATCATGATCCCGGCGGCAATGTTGGAACGCTTGTCCACGCCGAACGCGGCGATCACCCCCATCATGATCGGCACCACACAGGCACTGCGCGCAGTGGCGCTGGGCACGACCAGGCTGAGCAGGATCGTCACCACCACGGCACCAAGCAGGATGCGCCGGGTGCTGACGCCGATGCGGTCAAGGGTTACCAGCGCGATGCGCCGGTCCAGCCCGGTGTGAGTCATTGCCGCGGCGAGAAACAGCGCGCCCACCACCAGTGCCAGCGCCGGATTGGAAAAGCCGGTCAGGGCCATGCTCACCGCCGCCGACGAGCCGTAAGTGACGCTGGGGTCAGCCAGAGTCGGCGCGGTGCCGAGGAGAAACGCCAACAGCGAGGTGATCATGATCGCACTGGCTTCGTAGGACACCGCCTCGGTGATCCAGATCACCACGGCGAACGCCAGAATCGCCAACACCCGCTGCCCGGCCACCGGCAAGTCGGCCGGCAGCGGCAAGAACAGCACGGCCACCAGCGCGACGATGCCGACCAGCAAGCCGACGGGCAGCCCCAGCCTGGCGCCGGTGGTTGAAGGAGAAGTGCTTGTCTGGCTCATGAACGCCTCGCTGACTGCAGAAAACCCGGCAAGCGCTCTAGCACGGCGCTTACCCCTGGTTCTGATGATCCTCTCCACCTACCCGAAAAAAACTGACCCGGATCAAACCCGCCCGACATTGCCGCAGGTGTCTGCAACGGGTTTTGTAGGGCAATCCAACAGGGCACTACATAAACGCCACGCATGTAGGAAAAGTATTTTGTAGTGCTAATAAAAAATCACTACAAAACCTGTTGACGCCATTCGTCGCCCTCTGCATGATGAGCCCATCTCCCCGATCGGGAGTGCTGGCAAGGGTGTTCCAGACGGTCTGAGCAGTTTTCGGGTCGTCCGTGGAGAGGGACTGTCCAAAAGGCAGAGTGAAGAAAGCCCCTGTTGCAATGCTGCGGTAGCAGCCTTGGTAGTGCGCTACATGAGTAGCGCCAGATAGACAAAAACCACTGACGGGTTAATGGGGGCTTTAATGATGAACTTGAACGAAAAACCGACCATCGAAGAATTGGCCAAACTGTTCGCAGCGCGTAAAGACAGCCTCGACAGCCACATTCTCTGGGTTTGCGATGCCGGCGAGGTGCATATCGACAGCCTGTCGCCTTACACCGCCGAAGACGAATTCGAAGAGCGCAAGCCGAACATGCGCGCCCGGCTGAAGATGTACCGCCGCGGCCAGGGCTACGTCGGCAAGAAGGCCGCCGCCGACACCCAGTACGTCGGTCGCGTGTTGCAGACCCTGGAACAAGAGTGGCCAACGCTGCGTGAAACCCAGGGCGTGCAGATTATCGACCGCCTCTGCTGATTCACCCGCGTCAATTGAGCCCGGCCCGCAATGGCCGGGCTTTTTCATGCCCGGCATCAAAGTTCATCGCGTGATTCTGGCTAAAATGCGGCTTTTCCCCGGAGTAACCGCATGACCAGCCCCGCTTTCGGCACCGCGGACGCGTCCTACCAGGCAGCCGGCGGCTTCGACGGCCTGCGCCGCCTGGTGGATGACTTCTACGACATCATGGACCAGGACCCGAGCGCGCAGTCCGTCAGGCACATGCACGCCGATGACCTGAGCCTGTCCCGCGACAAGCTGACCTGTTTCCTCAGTGGCTGGCTCGGCGGCCCGCGCCTGTTCGCCGAACGCTACGGGCCGATCGGCCTTCCGTCCTTTCATGCTCAGTGGCCGATGGACGAGGGTCACGCCCGGATCTGGCTGGATTGCATGGCCCAGGCCATCGCTCGCCAGGATTATTCAGCGGAGTTCGCCGAGTATCTGCTGACTCAACTGCGGGTTCCGGCTGGGCGCATCGTTCAGGCCAGTCGTGCGCGGCACGGGCATTGAAGGGATGCCTTCCTTGTTTTGTCTTTTGGTCCTAGCTTTGGCTTTGGCTTTGCGAGCTTATCCGTTTGATGCGGCGAGGCTGCCGGCGCCTTCCGCCTCTACGGCGGCCTACTTTTCTGCTTGGGAAAAGTAGGCAAAACCGCTCGCTCCCGCATCCGGCCCTACGCTGCGCTCCGGGTCCCCTCGCTACGGCGCCTTTCGGGGCCACGCGGCCTACGACTTGCAAGCAAGTCTACATCTCGCGTCTTCGGCTTACGCCGAAGGGTGCTGCGCACCTGCCCCTACAGGCACCTCCGCTCGGCCTCCTGAAGTCGCGAAGTTACGGGCGGCGCCTGTGATGACGGATCTTCGAAATCACAGCCTAGTGAAACCAGCGATTTGCTCTTTTTTGCTCTCGCTCTTCATGCACGAAAATTCAGACGACACAAATTGCGACGTCAGTAGGCCGAGTGGAGGTGTCTGTAGGGGGCAGGTGCGCAGCACCCTTCGGCGTAGCCGAAGACGCGAGGTGAAGACTTGCGAAGCAAGTCGTAGGCCGCGTGGCCCCCGAAAGACACCGGAGGGAGGGAACCCGAAGCGCAGCGTAGGGCCGGATGCAGGAGCCAGCGGTTTTCGTCTATTTTGCCAAGACAAAATGGTCTCGCCGTAAAGGCGAAAGGGGCCGGCAGCCTCGCCACACGGAATGGATCAGCCCAGAGCACCCAAACCCAAAGCCAAAGCCCCCCGTGAAGAACCAAAAAAAAGCCGGCAACCCTGCCGGCTTTTTCAATAGTTCCATTCACGCCTGGCGAAGCAGCGCCATCGGCTCTTCAGGTTGCAGCCCGGCGACCATCGCCCGAGCCCGATCGACACCCCAGACCAGCGCCCGGCTCATGCTCTCACCGGGGCGGGACGGGTAATACTCTTCCAGCAAGGCCTTGCCCTGCCGGGCATAAACACCGAGAAAAAGTTGTGTTGCCCCGGTACGCGAAAGCCTTACCTGGACATCGATACTGGTGCCATCGCTGAACACCTCGTCATGACTGCGGCTGTGCAACCGGGCATCCGCCCATTCCCAATACTTCTCTTCCCTGATGCGCATTACAGTCCTCCACTGGATTTACCGCGCTAGTAAGGCACAGATCACCCTCCCTCTCCAGCGCCGCCGGGCGGCGCAATGAGCAAGATCAAGCAAAGCGGCATGAATTGGCAGATTTCGCGTACCAGTCCGCGCTTTCGGGCAGTGCCTTACCAAAATCAAAAAGACGTGGCGCACAAGCCGAACATGCCCCGAAGGGCACGGGTTTCAGCGTTTTGGCAATGCGGCGGGCAGGAACCTGCGGCTTTCGATGCGCGAGGGCGTCCTGGATTTCCAGGTGACCTGGGCATCGTCCAGGGTCATGTTGGCGAAACCGAGGCGGAACGCCGCCTGGCCGCAACGCACCACGCTATTGACGGGAAATTCGTCACCGAGGTCTTCGAGAAATTGATCCTTCATTTACCGGCTCCCCTCTGATTCGGTCGATACCGATCCCCCAGCGAGAGACCTGAAAATATCGACCTGGATGTTTCAGAGACTAGCCGGACATTTGCGGACTGCTCAGTCACAAAGCAAAAAGACCGACAAATGGCGCAGTGCAATCATTCCGCCCGCGCCCCTTGCCGAATCTCAGGCTCGCGCTGGCAGGAACCGCGCTTTCAGGCGCGGCCCGAACACATTGATCAACAGCCCGACCATCACCAGCAAACCACCCCAACACTGGATCGCACTCAAGCGCTCATCCAGCAGCACGGCCGACGAACTCAGCCCCACCACCGGAACCAGAAGCGAAAACGGTGCCACTTTGCCGGCCGGGTAGCGCGACAGCAGCCGACTCCACAAGCCGTAGCCAAGCATTGTCGCAATCAGCGCCAGGTACACCAGCGACAGGATCGAGCTCATGCCGATATTGCGCAGCGACGTCTCGATCAGCGCCGGGCCTTCGAGGTACCACGACATGGCGAAGAACGGCAGCGGCGGCACCAGCGCGCCCCAGATCACCAGCGCCATCAAATCGATATTGCCGAAACGCCGGGTGATGATATTGCCCATGGCCCAGCAGGCGCCGCCGCCGAGGGTGAGGATCAGCGCCAGCAACGGCACATGGCCGCCATTCTCGCTGCCAATCAGCGCCAGCCCGCCCGCCGCCACCAGCAGCCCCAGCACACTGGCCGCCCGCAGCCGCTCGCCGAGAAAGACCGCGGCGAAAATCATCGTGAAAAACGCCTGCGACTGCAGCACCAGCGACGCCAGCCCCGGCGGCATGCCGTTGCCCATGGCTTCGAACAGAAAGGCGAATTGACCAAACGAAATGGTCAGCCCGTAAGCCAGCAGCCAGCGCCATGGCAACTGCGGCCGGCGAATGAAAAACACCGCCGGGATCGCCACCAGCGCAAAGCGCAGGCCGCCCAGCAGCATCGGCGGCAAGCCGTCCAGCCCGACCTTGATCACCACGAAATTCAAGCCCCAGGCGACGATCACCACCAGCGCCAACAGCAGATCCTTGAGCGGCATGTTCCCCCCGGCCTATTTGTAATATTCGGAAACATCATAACGTTATTACAAAAGCCGCTCTACGCCGGGAAGCGAGGCTGACGGCCGGGGTTATGGACGGGTCGCGATCACGCCGACTGTGATCGGTGCACCAGGAAGCGGCAATCTCAGGCGTGGACGCTCCACTGGGTGACATCCGCACCCATCGGAGAATCGTCGATCGCCTGAATCAGCCCGCACAGGATGGCCTCATCGGGGGTGACGATGCGCGGGTGCGACATCAGGTAGCGCGGAATATCCAGCACCTGCTCCGCGCCCTCGGTGCGTTCGGCGACGATCTGCGCATAGAGCAGCAGGTCGTAATCCAGGCTCATCGCGTATTCCGCCATGCGCGCGTGGTCCACCGAGCCGTGCAGGTTCCAGTGGAAGGGATGAAACAGGAATTTGCTCAAGGCGCAGGCGGTGCGGTGCTCGCCGGCCAGGAACAGGATATTGCCCATGGACTCGACGGTGCCGAGGTTGTGGGTGTCCACCCGGATCGGCAGCGAGCGCAGGAAGTTGTACAGGCTGAAACCGTAGCTGCACTCCCCGCCCATCGTGGCGATGTTCAACTGCAGGCGTTCGGCGCCTTGTTGCAACGCGCGCGAGCAGGTCGTGATCAGGTTGCCGCAGGTGGAGGAATTGATCGGTCCGGTGAAGTGAATGATATGACTGGTCATGCTCACCTCGTATCAGGTCGGTTGCCGAGGACCTGACGGCGCCTCGGCGTCTTCCGTGGATCAGGCGTCGTCGGCCTTCACGTCCTTGCCGGGTGCCTTGTGCTCGGCCAGCTCGCCCAGGTGCTGATAGCGCTTGCGCAGCTCGTGCAACTGCTTTTCGTCCAGATCATCGAGCCCGAGCAAGGCATTGTGCGCGCGCTTGGTCGTGCGCAGCAGTTCGTCGATCTTGATGTGCAACTCATCGGTGTCGCGGTTTTGCGTGTTCTGGATCAGGAACACCATCAGGAAGGTCACGATGGTGGTCGAGGTATTGATCACCAATTGCCACGTATCACTGAAATGAAACAACGGCCCGCTGAGCCCCCAGACCACCACCAGCCCGAAGGCGATACCAAACGTCATCGGCCGGCCCGTCCAGTTGGCCAGCTTCTGCGCGAAACGCGAGAACTTCATGTGGGTGCTCCTCACAACACCATTCGACATTCGGTGGAGAGGCTGGCGAGGGCAAAGTTCAGTCAATCTCACCTGCCGGCGCCACTCGTCCATCGCCCTGAACGCATCGCCAAAACTTCCGGTCGCACGCCATAAGATCCCTCGCAAAGGACACCCCGGTGAGCGAGATCCATATTGGTATTTCCGGCTGGCGCTACGCCCCTTGGCGCAAGCAGTTCTATCCCGAGGGCCTGGTCCAGGCGAAAGAGCTGGCGTTCGCCTCGCGGGCGGTCAGCAGCATCGAGATCAATGGTTCGTTCTACGCCCTGCAAACCCCGCAGCGCTACGCCGAATGGCGCGACGACACGCCGGACGGCTTCGTGTTCGCGGTCAAGGCACCGCGCTACATCACCCATGTGCGGCGGCTGAAAGAGATCGCCGAACCGCTGGCCAATTTCTTCGCCTCCGGCCCGCTGCAGCTTGGCGACAAGCTCGGGCCGATCCTCTGGCAGTTTCCGCCGAGCATGACGTTCGATCCCCAGCGCTTCGCCGACTTCTTCGAACGCCTGCCCCAGGACCGCCATGCCGCCACGCACTGCGCCCGGCAGTGCAGCGCGCGCATGAACAAGGACGGCGCGTTCGACAGCCATGGCGACGGTCCGCTGCGCCATGCCGTGGAGATCCGCAACGAGAGCTTTCGCAACGCCGAGTTTATCGACCTGCTGCGCAAGCACGGCGTTGCCCTGGTGGTGGCCGACACCGCCGGCAAGTGGCCGTACCTGGAAGACTTGACCGCCGATTTCCTCTATCTGCGCCTGCATGGCGATGCCGAGCTGTACGCCAGTGGCTACACCGAATCCGCGCTGGAACGCTGGGCTCAGCGCATCCGTACCTGGAGCCGCGGCCAGCAGCCCGCTGATGCCCAACTGGCCGGGGGGCGCAAGGACGCGGTGAAAGGCGCCAAGGATGTCTATTGCTACTTCGACAACGACCTCAAGGTCCGCGCGCCCTTTGATGCGCGTGATTTGTTGGAGCGGCTGAAGCTTGCGGGTGGGCTGGAGACGGTGCCGGGGGAAGTCTGGGAGGTTTGAGAGAGGGGCGGCGTGCGGGCCTCATCGCGAGCAAGCTCGCTCCTACAGGGGTCGGTGTCGTGGTGACGGTACTGTAGGAGCGGCGCTCGATCGCAGGGCCGGCTCAAGGCGAAATCGGGTCGCTCGCCGGAAATGTCTCTTCCAGTGCGTTATCCACATTGGATTCGTTCGGCTGTTCCGGCTTGCCGTCGCCACAATGGCATTCGCCCATGCTGCACGGCTCTTCGTGGGCATGGCCGCCGGCGCAGGCCTCGCAGCAATAGGCCTGGCCATCGCGGACTACGGCATTGGCGTCCACTTCGCAGGTGCAGCCGGGACAGGCGCAGTGATGATCGGACATGGTCATTTCCTCCTCGTTCATTGTTCTTCGTCATCGCCTTCGGCAGGCGAAACGCGGTCGGTCCAGGGTTTGCCATCCAGCGGCGCCGAGCGGGCCAGTTCGGCCTCATCAAGGCCAAGACCACCGCCAATCTCTGCGCCATCGACGCGACGCAATTCCTGGTCCGCAGGGCCATCGCCACCGCGCTCGAACGCATCACGGGCGCCGGTCTGGTCATACAGCGTGTCGGGGCTAAGGTCGTCGTAGTTGACGTTGTCTTCGTGCTGGCTTTCGGTGAGGGTCTCTCCGCCGCTCATGCCGCTGCGCTCGACGCGCTCACGGGGAAATTCCTCGTCCACCTCGCGGCCCGGACGGGCATCCCCGGCACGGCCCTGGCGCTCGTCGTTGCGGTCGCTGAAGTCCAGTTCGCGCATTTCACCCATGCGGTCCTGGATATCGTCGATTTCCTGGGCCTGATGTGGCGTGGCTTCTGCGGGTTTATCGCTCTTCTCGATCATGACTGCCTCGGTGTCAGATGGGCTCTCATGGAGTCGACTCCCCCACCGCGCCAATGATTCAGACTTTCCGCCATCCGGTCGGCGGCAGGCGGATTGAACTCCTGTCGCCAGCGCCCGCTCCCACTTGAAAGGACGCAGATTCCTCTCGCCATCAATCGGAGCCCGCCATGGCCAAGCCCAAGCCCTTGCAGGAGTACCAGCGCAAGCGCGACTTCGCCGCCAGCCCCGAGCCGGCCGGCAAGCAGGCCCGTCGCAAACCGGCGCAGGCGTTGCAGTTCTGCATCCAGAAACACGATGCCAGCCACCTGCACTACGACTTCCGCCTGGAGCTGGATGGCACCCTGAAAAGCTGGGCGATTCCCAAGGGTCCGTCGCTCGACCCGAGCGTGAAGCGCCTCGCCGTGCACGTCGAAGACCACCCGCTGGACTACGCCAATTTCGAGGGCCACATCCCCGAAGGCCATTACGGCGCCGGTGACGTGATCGTCTGGGATCGCGGCGTCTGGCTGCCCGAAGGCGACCCTCGTCAGGACTATGCCCGCGGCCGTCTGCATTTCGAGTTGCAGGGCGAAAAACTTGGCGGTCGCTGGGCACTGTTTCGTACCCATCTGGCGGGCAAGAAGGAACAGTGGCTGCTGGTGAAATCCGCCGACAAGCAAGCCCGTGACGCCAGCGACTACGACATCCTCGAAGCCGAGCCGGACAGCGTCATCAGCGACCGCAGCCTGCCCTCGACGACGAAACCCGCCACTGCGAAAAAGACCGCCCGCCCCGCTAAAAAAGCCGCCGCGCAAAGCGCCCTCCCCGCGCAGATCAAGCCACAACTGGCGACCCTGGTAGACGCCGCGCCGGACGGCGACTGGCTCTACGAAATCAAGTTCGACGGCTACCGCATCCTCGCCCGCATCGACGCCGGCGAGGTGAGCCTGTTCACCCGCAATGGCCATGACTGGACGTCGAAAATGCCCCATCAGGTCGCCGCGTTGAAGAAGCTCAAAATCCGTTCGGCCTGGCTTGACGGCGAGATGGTCGTCGCCGACGAAAACGGCGTGGCGGATTTCCAGGCCCTGCAAAACGCCTTCGATACCGAGCGCGACGAGCCCATCACCTACTACCTGTTCGACCTGCTGTTTCTCGACGGCCACGACCTGCGCCAATCCCCGCTGCAAGAGCGCCGCGCGGCGCTGGAGAAACTGCTGGCCAAGGCGCCCGACGCCCTGCGCTACTCGGCGGCGTTCGCCGAGCCGGTGGATTCGCTGCTGGAAAGCGCCTGCCAGTTGAACCTCGAAGGGCTGATCGGCAAGCGCCTGGACAGCCTCTACGTCGAGCGCCGCAGCAGCGACTGGATCAAGCTCAAATGCAAGAAGCGCCAGGAATTCGTGGTGCTCGGCTACACCGATCCGAAAGGCAGCCGCAGTGCCTTCGGCGCCTTGTTGCTCGGCCTGCACGACGACGGCGAATTGCGCTACGCGGGCAAGGTCGGCACCGGCTTCAGCACCGCGACCCTGAACAGCCTGCTGCAACGCCTGAGCCCGCTGGAAGTCGAGCGCCCGCCGCTGGCGAAACCGCCCACCGGCGCCGAGGTGCGCGGCGTGCACTGGCTGAAACCGAAGCTGCTGGCGGAAGTCAGTTTTGCCCAGATGACCCGCGACGGCATCGTCCGCCACGCCGTGTTCCACGGCCTGCGCGACGACAAACCGGCCAACGGCATCAACCTGGAGCGCGCCATGCCCGCGAAAAAAAGCGCCAGCCTGCACCTGACCCACCCCGAGCGCATCATCGACGCCAGCAGCGGCACCACCAAACTCAAGGTGGCGGAGTATTACGCGCAGGTCTCGGAACTGATCCTCCCGCACCTCAAGGACCGCCCGGTCGCGCTGGTGCGGGCGCCGGACGGCCTGAGCGGCGAGCTGTTCTTCCAGAAGCACGTCGCCCACCTTGATCTGCCAGGGGTCAAAAGCTACGACAAGGACCAGGCCGGCCAGGCGGCGATGGTCATCAATCGCCAGGACACCCTGCTCGGCGCCGTGCAGATGAACATGCTCGAACTGCACACCTGGAACGCCACCGACAGCCAGTTCGAGCGGCCCGACCGCTTCATTCTCGACCTCGACCCGGATCCCGCGCTGCCGTGGAAAGCCATGGTCGAAGCCACCACCCTGACCCTCACCCTGCTGGATGAACTGGGCCTGCGCGCCTTTCTCAAGACCAGCGGCGGCAAGGGCATTCACGTGGTCGTGCCGTTGGTGCGACGGGCCGGCTGGGACGAGGTGAAGGACTTCAGCCACGCCCTCGTCAATCACCTGGCCGGGCTGTTTCCCGAGCGCCTGTCAGCGGTGTCGGGGCCGAAGAACCGGGTCGGACGGATCTTCATCGACTACCTGCGCAACGGCAAAGGCGCCACCACCGCCTGCGCCTGGTCGCTGCGAGCGCGGGAAGGCATGCCGGTGTCGGTGCCGATCTGGCGCGAGGAACTGGGCGAGATCAAAGGCGCCAACCAGTGGAACCTCGCCAACATCGACGAACGCCTCGCCGAGGGCAACGACCCGTGGCAGGACTACGCCGGCATCCGCCAATCCATCAGCGCCAGCATGCGCAAGCGAATGGGTGGCAAATAATGGACTGGATCGATCTGCTGCAATGGCCGGCAATGCTGGCCACGGTGCTGGCGGCCTGGTGGATCGCCTCGCAGCGACCCGGCCGGCGGCGTATCGGCTTCATCTGTTTTATTGCGAGCAACCTGCTCTGGGCCGTGTGGGGCTGGCACACCCAGGCCTGGGCGTTGATCGTGCTGCAGGCGTGCCTGTTCGCCATGAACCTGCGCGGCCTGCGCAAGAACGACACGCCCGCCACCGCACGTGCCAAGGAGTCAACCTCATGAGCATCATTCAGGATTTCGATCTGGGCAGCCTCGACACCCTGCTGCGCAGCTTCACCGAGCGACCGCAGGCGCTGCACCTGGATACCCAGTTGCCGCTGGTGATGCAATCGCTGCAGCGGGACCACCTCGACCTGCTGCCCTTGCCCGGCCAGGGCCACACCCTGCAACGCTGGCAGACCCTGGCGCGGGTCGCCGGCTGCGACCTGGCCCTGGCCAAGCTCTATGAGGGCCACACCGACGCCTTGGCGATCCTCGCCGAGTGCGGCGCCAGCCACCGGGTCGGACCGGGCATCTGGGGCGTGTGGGCCGCCGAGCCGCCAGACGCGCGCACGCGCATTGTCGAACGCGACGGCGAGCGGGTGATCCTCGAAGGTCGCAAGGCCTGGTGCTCCGGCGCCCTGCAAATCGACAACGCCCTGGTCACCGCCTGGGATGCCGACGAGCAGCCGCAACTGGTGGCCATCGAGTTGTCGCACCCGAGCCAGCGGATCATCGCCGAGGGTTGGCAGGCGGTGGGCATGGCCACCACCACCAGCGTGCTGCTGGAATTCGACCGTTCCCCGGCGGTGGCCATCGGCTCGCCGGGGCAGTACCTGTCGCGGCCCGGTTTCTGGCAGGGCGGCGGCGGCATCGCGGCGTGCTGGTACGGCGCCGCCGAAGCGCTGGCCGACTACCTGCGCGAACACTGCCGCAAGCCGCGCCCGGACCCGCACGCCGAAGCCCACCTCGGCGCGGTGGACGCCGCGCTGTGCGGCGCCCGCGCCACCTTGCGCGAGTGCGCCGCGTGGATCGACGAGCACCCCGGCGGCAACGCCGAACTGCCGGTGCGCCGTGCGCGGGCGCAGGTGGAAAAGGCGGTCAATCAGGTGATCGAGCATGTCGGCCGCGCCCTCGGCGCAACGCCTTACTGCCACAACAGCCACTTCGCCCGGCTCAGCGCCGACTTGCCGGTGTTCCTGCGCCAGAGCCACGCCGAGCGCGACCTCGCGGCATTGGGCCGGCAACTGGCGCAGTTCCCGGCCGGAGCGTGGCAGCTATGAGCCGCGAACTGTTCGAGCGGCCGGCCACCCTGCCCGCCGACTGGCAGCATTCGGCGCACCTGGCCCGAGCGACCTGGATCGAGCCCGAGCAACTCTGTCCGCCCGGCCAACGCCTGGTGGTGGTGGCGCCGCACCCGGACGACGAGATCCTCGCCTGCGGCGGCCTGCTCGCCAGCCTGCGCGGGCGTGAGCAGGACCTGCTGCTGATCTCGGTCACCGATGGCGAGGGCAGCCACCCCGGCTCCACCCACTGGACCGAACACCGCCTGCGCCGCCAACGTCCACAGGAAAGCCGCCATGCATTGCAACGCCTCGGCCTCGACGTGCAGGCCTTGGCCTGGCAGCGCCTGAACCTGAAAGACAGCGCCGTGGCGCGGGATGAAGCCTACCTGGTCAATCACCTGAGCCAGCTTCTCCAGCCGGGTGACCAAGTGCTCTGCACCTGGCGCGGTGACGGCCATTGCGACCACGAAGCGGTGGGCCGCGCCTGTGCCCAGGCGGCTCAGGCCAAGGGCGTCCAATTGCTGGAAGTGCCGGTGTGGGCCTGGTACTGGGCCGAGCCCGAGGACAGCCGACTGCCGTGGGAACGGGCCTGCAAACTGCGCCTCGGCAGCGATGCACTGCAACGCAAGCAGCACGCCATCGCCGCGCATGTCAGCCAGATGGAAACCGATGAGGGCCGTCCGCCGGTGCTGCCGGCGGCGACCCTCGAATGCCTGATGCAACCTTTCGAACTGGTGTTCCGATGAGTGTCGATGCGCAGTATTTTGCCGGGCTGTTCGCCGCCAGCGACGACCCGTGGGCGTTCCGCACTCGCTGGTACGAACGGCGCAAGCGCGAGCTGATCATGGCCAGCCTGCCGCGGCAGTTTCACGAGCGGATCTTCGAACCGGCCTGCGCCAACGGTGAACTCAGCGCCGCCCTTGCCGAGCGTTGCTCCGAACTGCTGTGTCACGACCTCGACCCCACAGCCGTGACGCTGGCGCGAGAGCGCCTGGCCCCGCTTCCGCATGCGCGGGTCGAACAGGGCCGGCTGCCCGGCGACTGGCCGGGTGGCAGTTTCGACCTCATCGTTCTCAGCGAGATCGGCTACTACCTCGATCCCGGCCAGTGGCTGCAGGTGATCGAACAGTCGGTCGCCAGCCTGACCGAAGACGGCGGCCTGCTCGCCTGCCACTGGCTGCACCCGATCGACGGCTGCCCGCAGCAGGGCCGTGAGGTTCATGCGCTGCTGGAGCAACGGCTGCCGCTGTACCGCGTAGTGCGCCATGAAGAAGCGGACTTTTTGCTGGAGTACTGGAGCTGCCAGCCCAGCGTAATCGACCTGGACGAGACCTGCCCATGATTGCCGTGATCATCCCCGCGCATAACGAAGCCGACGCCCTGCCGCGCTGCCTGAGCGCGGTGCAACTGGCAGCCCGCGCTGCAGAAGGGGCCGGACACCGGGTGGAAATCCTCGTGGTCCTCGACCGCTGCGACGACGACAGCGCCCGCATCGCTGCGGCACATGGCGTGGGCACGCTGGAAGTGAATGTGCGCAATGTCGGCCAGGCGCGGCGGGCCGGGGCAGCGCTGATGCTGGAACGCGGCGCGCACTGGCTGGCCTGCACCGACGCCGACAGTTGCGTGCCGCCGGACTGGCTGCTGTGCCAACTGGACTGCGCCGCGGACGCGGTGTGCGGCACGGTGCACGTCGAGCAGTGGCAACCGCAACAGAATGCGGCGTTCCAGGCGCTGTACCTGAGCCGTTATCAGGCGCGGGAAGATCACCGGCATATCCACGGCGCCAACCTCGGCATCTGCGCCCGCGCGTACCAGCGCGTGGGCGGGTTCCCGCCGTTGGCGTTGAACGAGGATGTGGAACTGGTCAACGCCCTGATGGCCAGCGGCGCCCATATCGTCTGGACCGCGCGTAACAGCGTCAGCACCAGCAGCCGGCTGGACAGCCGGGCGCGGGGTGGGTTTGGGGATTATTTGAAATCGTTGGGGGGGTGACGCAACACCTTGGCTTGACGCGCAACCCTGTAGGAGCGGCTGTTAGCCGCGATGGGCCGCATAGCGGCCCCAGAACCATCCAGCGCCTTGCTTCTGGCAGGTCTGGGTCTCACATTCAAGCCTGCTCAAGGTCGAAAGAAATACCGGATGCACACCGCTAACTCGTGCGGGATGGTTTTGGGGCCGCTGTGCGGCCCATCGCGGCTAACGGCCGCTCCTACAGAATGGCAAGCGGCCGACGATTTGCGAGAGGTTCAAATCCCCATGCAGCAATAACGCCTCTCACGAAGCCTTGCGCCCCGTCCTCTTGCTCGCCAGCGCCTTCTTCTTCGGCTCCGCCACCTTGCCACCCTTCCCGCCCAGGCTGCGTTTCAACAGCTCGGTCAGATCGATGATATCGGCGCCCTTGCCGCCGCCGCTTTCCTCGCCCTGTTCCACCACCGAAATCTTGCCCTTGCTGGCCTTCTCCTCCACCAGATCCATGATGGTCTGGCGAAACACGTTCTGGTATTCATCCGGCGTCCAGCTACCGCTCATGTCTTCCACCAGGCGCTTGGCCATCTGCAACTCGCTCTTGTTGACCTTGGCCGTGGTCACACTGCTGTCGAGCTCCAGACTGTCGATGCCGCGCACCTCATCCGGCCAACGCAAGGTGATCAGCACCAGCGCATCCTCCAGCGGCCGCACCATCGCCAGATGCTGCTGGGTGTGCAGCACCAAAGTGGCGAGCGCCACTTTGCCGGTGCTTTCGAGGGTGTCGCGCAGCAACGCATAGACCTTGCCGCCGCGCTTGTCCGGGGCCAGGTAATACGGCGTGTCGAACTGCTGCAAGGGGATTTCCTGCGCGGCCACGAACGAGAAAATATCGATGGTCTGGGTCGCCTCGGGCCGGGCCTTGCGAATCTCGTCTTCGCTGATCACCACATAGCGGCCTTTCTCGTACTCAACGGCCTTGACGATATCTTCCTTGCTGACCTCGTTGCCGGTGACCTTGTTGATCCGCTTGTAGCCCACCGGGTCCATGCTGCGCTGGTCCAGCCAGTCGAAATCGACCCGCTGGCTGCGCGTCGCCGACGCCAGCGCAACAGGGATATGCACCAGGCCGAAACTGATCGCGCCTTTCCAGATTGCTCGTGCCATAACGCGCTCCTAAGAGTGGGTGATCCCAAGCCGGCGATAGCGCACGGCACCGCAGCGCTCACAGCACTGGCAATCCATTTGCTCGACGTCACTGCTCGACATCGAACGCCACTGGCAACCACGCAACAGGCAGATGAAGGTCATCGGCCACCTCCCGGGTACCCGTGAATCGGGCTCTTACAGGTAGTGACTCGCGGGAAGTGGAAAAGGTTTAGCCGGGATGTGTAAACGACCGGTCGGTTGTCACCGGGCCTACCAAACCTGCGAACTGTCCCGGCGCTCCGACCTTCGCGGACGGCACGCCGAGGCTGCGCGGCTCAAGACTGCCAGTTGGCAGCGATCACTAAATCAAGGGCGGCATGCTGGGACTGGCTCAACGAAGTCTGCCCAGCCGGCGGCGGAGCGAAGGCGGACATGGCGTCCACAAGATTTTGCACCTGCGCCTCCAGTAGCACATCGCCGCTGGCCGTCACGAACGACTCGACGCGGTTGGCGCTGCCCTGATACCAGTCCTTGACCGTGATTTTGTCAGTAGTGCCAACAATACTGATCTCCAGGTTCTGGGTACCACTGACCGACTTGAACCACAACTGATCACGGGCGATCCCGTCCATGAAGCGAAGCAGGTCGGCATTGCCCGCCGTCACGCCATTCTCAACCACCGTATCGCTGCCATACGACCTGCCAAACAAATAGGTATCGTGACCTTCACCGCCCACCAGCACATCAGCTCCCGCGCCACCGTCCAGAAAATCGTTGCCCGCCCCGCCAGTGAGAGTGTTAGCCGCGCTATTTCCCGTCAGCCGGTTGTCTGACGCGTTACCAGTGCCGTTAAGCGCGGTGCTACCCAGGAGCGTAAGGTGCTCCAGGTTATTGCCCAGGGTCAGCGAAACGCTCGACTCGACGGTGTCGATACCCTCGTTGACGTTTTCCACTACCACGTCGGTGGCTCGCTCAACCACATAGGTATCGTCACCAAGCCCGCCCTGTAGGGTGTCGGCACCCGCCCTGCCGTCCAGGCGGTCGTTCCCCCCACCGCCAATCAATATGTTGGCAGCGCTGTTGCCCGTTAGCACGTTATCGAGCTCATTGCCGGTGCCGTTCAACGCAGAGTTGCCGAGCAGCAAAAGATTTTCCACGTTAGCCTTGAGTGTCAGGGAGATGGAGCTTTCGACCATGTCGATGCCCTCGCCCAGGTTTTCCTGTACGGAGTCACCGGCATTGTCCACGACATAGGTGTCGTTGCCAGTACCACCAATAAGCGTATCGGCTCCAGCCGCTCCGTCGAGGCGATCGTCACCGCTACCGCCTTCTAGGCGGTCGCTGCCGCTGCCGGCAGTGATCCGGTCATTGCCCGCGCCACCGAGCAGGGTCTGGTTATAGGCCGCAGTAACACCGACCATCACGTCGTCGCCGTCGGTGCCGAGCTGCAACATTAGTGCGGTGTTCAGTGAAGCACTGGTCCAAAGCGTGCCATCGGCGAACTCGATACGCTCCACTTGATAACGGCTACTGGCCTCTAAGAACCAGTCGAGCATCGTCACCCGGTCCTGACCATTGGCATGGCTCAGCACCAGGCTGGTACCCGAGCGGCTGGTGGTGATATCGGATGCGGCGATACCGACTCCGAAACTCAAGGCGTCGGTTCCCGAGAAGGTCCAGTTGTCATCGGAGATCACATCCTGGCCATCGCCCAGATTGAACACGTACCGGTCGGAACCCTGACCACCATTCAGACGATCATTGCCGCGTCCGCCTTCTAGCCGGTCGTTGCCCTCTCCACCGGTCAACGTGTCATTCCCACCGTTGCCCAGCAGCACCTGACTGAACCCAGCGGCAAGGCCGGTGATGATATCGTCGCCCTCACCACCGCTTTGCTGAAGGAACGGCGCCGTCACCTGGGCGCTGGTCCACAGGGTGCCATCAGCGAACTCTATACGCTCCAGTTGATAGCGGGTGCCAGGGTCATAGAACCAGTTAAGGATCGTCACCCGGTCCTGACCATTGGCATGGCTCAGTACCAGGCTGGTGCCCGAGCGGCTGGTAGTGATATCGGATGCGACGATGCCGACTCCGAAACTCAAGACATCGGTTCCCGAGAAGGTCCAGTTGTCATCGGAGATCACATCCTGGCCATCGCCCAGGTTGAACACGTACCGGTCGGAACCCTGACCACCATTCAGACGATCATTGCCGCGCCCGCCTTCTAGGCGGTCGTTGCCCTCTCCACCGGTCAACGTGTCATTCCCACCGTTGCCCAGCAGCACCTGACTGAACCCAGCGGCAAGTCCGGTGATGACATCGTCGCCCTCACTACCGCTTTGTTGAAGGAACGGAGCCGTCACCTGGGCGCTGGTCCACAGGGTGCCGTCAGCGAACTCTATACGTTCCAGTTGATAGCGGCTGCCGGGGTCGCCGAACCAGTTAAGGACCGTCACCCGGTCCTGGTCGTTGCTATGGCTCAGCACCAGACTGGTACCCGAGCGGCTGATTGTGATATCGGATGCGGCGATACCAACCCCGAAATTCAAGACATCGGTTCCCGAGAAGATCCAGTTGTCATCGGAGATCACATCCTGACCATCGCCCAGGTTGAACACGTACCGGTCGGAACCCTGACCGCCGTTCAGCCGGTCATTGCCCACCCCACCAATGAGCACATCATTGCCTTCTCCCGCATTAAGGACATCGTTACCCAGACCACCTTCGAGCATGTCGTTGCCGCTGCCTGAAGTGATGGTGTCGTTCCCACCCAGGCCTGACATCATCTGGTTGCCAGAGTTGGCACCTACCAGAATGTCATCGACCTCCGTCCCCATCGAAGTCATCAAAGGCGCGGTCATCTGGTCGCCGGTCAGGACGGTTCCGTTCGCGAACTCGAACCGTTCCAGTTTGTAACGGCCACCCGCCTCGTAGAACCAGCTTAGGATTGTCACCTGATCCTGGCCATTGGAGTGGCTCAGAACCAGGCTTGTGCCCGAACGGCTGGCGGTGATATCCGACACTGCGATGCCGGTTCCAAAGGCCAATACATCGATATCCGAGGAGAGCAAATGGCTATCGAAGATCACATCCTGGCCGTCCCCCAGGTTAAAGACGTACCGGTCGGCCCCTTGACCACCATTCAGACGGTCGTTGCCCCTCCCACCCTCCCACCTTCCAACCTGTCATTTCCATCGCCGCCTGTAAGCGTGTCATTGCCACCATTGCCCAATAGCGCCTGGTTGAAAGATGCGGAAAGTCCGTTGATGACGTCGTCGCCTTCAGTGCCGCTTTGTTGAAGGAATGGCGCCGTCACTTGGGCTCGGGTCCAAAGGGTGCCATCAGTGAACTCGATACGCTCCAGTCGAGGATGGTCACCCGATCCTGACCGTTGGCGTGGTTGAGGACCAGGTGGGTGCCCGAACGGCTGACGGTAACGTCGGAGGCGGCGATACCAGCTCCGAAGCTCAACACATCGGTGCCCGAGGAGATCCAATTGTCATCGAAGATCACATCCTGTCCATCGCCAAAGTTGAACACGTACCGGTCGTCACCTCGACCGCCGTTCAAGCGATCATTGCCACGCCCGCCGATCAGCACATCGTTGCCATCACCAGCGCTCAACACATCATTGCCGAGTCCCCCCTCAAGCATGTCGCTACCACTACCCGAAGTGATGGTGTCGTTGCCCCCCAAGCCCAACATAGTCTGGTTGCCGGAGTTGGCCCCCTCCAGGGTGTCATCCGCGTCCGTTCCCATCGTGGTCATCAACGCCGTGGTCATCTGATCGCCAGTAATGACAGTGCCGTCCGCAAACTCGAACTTTTCCAGCTTGTAACGACCACCGGCCTGGTAGAACCAGTCGATAATCGTCACCCGATCCTGGCCGTTGGCATGACTGAGAACCAAGTGAGTGCCCGAGCGGCTGGCAGTGATATCGGACGCAGCGACACTGGCTCCGAAGCTCAACACATCAGTGTCTGAGGAAATCCAGTTGTCATCGAAGATCACATCCTGGCCATCGCCCAGGTTGAACACGTACCGGTCAGAACCCTGACCACCATTCAAGCGGTCATTACCCCGCCCGCCTTCCAGCCTGTCACCGCCATCGCCGCCAGTCAGAGTATCGTTGCCGCCATTGCCCACCAGCGATTGCCCGATGCTCACATCCACCGCCGTTAGTATGTCGTCGCCTTCCGTCCCCACGGGGTTGAGCAAGGCACTGCTCAGTTGCGCGCCGGTCCAAAGGGTTCCGTCGGCGAACTCAATGCGCTCGATCTGATAGCGCGGGCCGGTCTGGTTGAACCAGCCCAGCACGGTGATCTGGTCGAGACCGTTGGCATGGCGCAGTAAGAGGTTGGCACCCTGGGTACTGACGCTGATGTCGGAAGCAAGGACTCCTTCCCCAAAGCGCACCACGTCAATATCGCCAATGACCGTGGAGTTCTCCAGAATGACATCCTTGCCATCGCCAAGATTGAACAGGTAGGTATCCGAACCACTGCCCCCTTCGAGGCGATCATTGCCGCTGCCACCGACGAGTACATCGTTGCCCTGCGCTGCGTACAAGATATCGTTGCCCGTACCACTGCTAAGAGTGTCGGCCCCCGAGTAACCATACAGCGTGTCATTGCCGTCAGTGCTGAGCGCAACGGCGGCCATGATCTGCTGCGGCGTCCAGACCGTGCCGTCGTTGAAACGGACTTGCTCAATCTGATAGAAATTGACGCCGTCGTTGATGAAGAAATTGACGACCGTAACTTTATCCGTGCTGCCCGCCAGCGACAGTACCAAGTTGTCACCCGCCCGACTGGCACGCACATCAGCGGTCGCAACAGTGGCATCGAACACGATGACGTCCTGCTTGCCACTGCTACTATCGAAGTTGTTGAGCGTATCCTGCCCCCAACCACGGCTGAAGTGATAGGTATCGGAGCCCGCATCACCGCTCAGATAGTCATTCCCGCTGCCTCCGTCCAAGGCATCATTGCCGGCATCCCCGTACAGGGTGTCGTTGCCCGACAAACCAACCAGGACGTTCGCCTGCACATCCCCATAAAGCTCATCGTTACCGCCTCCGCCCAGCGTATGCCCTAGATCCCCTAACAATTGATCGAAACCTTGCCCCGCAGGATCAGCGGTTTTGCGCAGACTGCTCAGCATTACCTGGTTCCAAACGCCGGGTGCTACGTCAAGTGCGTGCGCGAACGCCAGCAACTGATCTTTGCCGGCAACCGGATCGGCGTTGTAGGACGCTCTGAAGGTTTGCACCAGCGCAGCCACATCGAATGAGTATTGATTGCCGTCGAAGGTCCACAGCAGCCCCGCGACCAACGGCTGGTAGTGAGTCTGCAACATCAACTCCGCAGCAATGGAGTCGGACAAAACCGCGTAAGCCTGCATCAATTTGGCGGCTGCATTAGGCCCGGGATTGCCAGTGCCGACGTTGGTGCCCGAGGACTGAATGAACGATGATCCAAGGAAAGCCTCAAGCGCGTAGATTTTCCGGCCATCGTCGATGTAGCCGCCCCGGCTGCTGCTGCCGTATTGGCTGGCACCACTCCAGGCGAAAATGATCTTGTCCACCAACGTCTGTCGGGCCGTGGCGTTGGTCTCACCCGCGAAAGCCTCAACCAGCTCCTTCAATGTGCCGCTGCCGTCGCGGGCCATCGCTTGGTGCAGACTCGCCACATTGCCAGAGCCCTCAGCGTTAGGCAGCGCCTGTACTTCAGCCCTCAGAGTCACGAGATTGAGGTCGACGGTCCTAGCGTTGTCCACGCTGAACCAGACATCTTTCACATCGTGCACAGCGCCTTGGCTGTTGGTGTACGAACCGGCCTGGCGAATTTCGTTACCGTGCACATCGACCTGGGTCTGGTTGATATACGCAGTGCCAATACTGGCAACGTTGGCCTGGTCGAGGGTAAGCAGTTCTCCCTCGCCGAGCCTAGCGTTGCTGTCACTGTCCTTCCAGATGCGCAACTGGGCAAAAGCGCCATCGGAAGAATCGACCTTGCCATCCTGGTTGCTGTCCAGTTGCGCGAGTGCGGCAAAGCCGTTGGCCGCCTTCTGACCATTGGCCAACACCGTGTGGTTGCCGAACAGTTCGCTGCCGTCGTCAATCCGACCATTGCCGTTGCGATCCCATACCAGCACACCGTCATCCGCACCGACCCAGCCGGTTTGCTCGGCGAAACCGGTGCCGTCATGGTCGAAGTAGATATTGGAGCTCTTGCCGAGGGTTTCGACACCATCGCCATCTAGGTCGAGGATCAAGGGCGAAACCGTTTCGTTGGCTTTGTCGAACAACTGCTTGGTCCAAAACAACCTTTCGAAATTGGCGATGGGCAGTATTTTCCCTTCATAGCCCGCTGGGTTAATTCCACCAGCACCCATGGCGCCCCAGACAAAGTCCACACAACTATTGTTTAACCAATTGTAGTTTTTCACATCAAAACCGTACGCGGCGGGATCGTTGACAAACTTCTTCACTGCCGCGTACTGCGCATCAGAGATTTCTATCGTCTGCGAGTAAGCCACATACTCGTACGTCGAGTTATCTAAATGCGTGATATTTCCAGGGCCTACGGGCGTACCTGATGTTTCCGGCCCAAAACCGTAGGTCCCGGTCTCACCGGCGCCATTCTTCAAGTCGAACCACATATGTCCGCCAAATGAGTTCCCACCATTGGTCAATGATGCTCCAGGCAAGGTGACCTTAACAGTTACGCTAGGCATCGGCAGGACTCTCTACAGTCAAGTAACGGTTAATCATCCAGAATCTAATGAAATACTGTCGACAGGTCATCCCGATATCGCGACCAGGAATCTTTCGAGTGCAAAAAAAAATAGATAGAAAAGAACTTGCGTCAATGTACACCCCGCCAACACGTACACACTGCCAAGCAGCGTCGCTGCAAGCGGTGATACTTTGGGGCGCCGTTTAAACTTTCGACCCGCGAATACAATGGCAATGAGCGCTCCTGGCAATGAAGCCATATGCAAAACGCCAACCATCCCGTCCTGATGCTCGGAACGCCAGTTGATCTGTAAGACTAGAATAAATTCGATGGCCAGTGCTACACCCAGGCCGACAAGGAAGCCTTTGCCTGGTGAAAGCCAAATTGTAATCAGCAGGGCAACCGCAGGAACTGCAAGGTAATAATAAAGCCCCGCATACATTGCATCGCCATATATCATAACTAGCGACGGAACAATCAATGAAATCAAACAAAACCAGACAATATCGTTTCGACACAACTGAGTCATAATCTTCTCCGCACTCAACTAAACCTCAGCGCTCCGACAAACTTTCGCCCACAAGACGTTCAAGCGGACTAAGAAAATAATCAATAACCTTGCGCTTGTCGGTTTTAATTTCAGCGCGCACCGCCATTCCCGCAGATAACGGAAACTGCGTGCCTCCGACCTGCACGCGGTCCTCCTTCAAATGAATAAGAACGCTATAAAGCGGACCGCGCTTTTCATCTTCGATGGCATCTCCGGAAATACTATGAACAACGCCATGGACAACGCCGTACTTAGTGAATGTAAACGTTTCGACCTTGATTTCCACGGCTTGCCCAGGGCGAACAAAACCGATGTCTTTGTTTTCAAGCATGGCCTCCACTTCCACCGGCTGGTTGGCCGGAACGATGGCAAGCAGCGGCTGGGCCTCAGTAACGACCCCACCCTCGGTGTGAATGGCCAATTGCTGCACTGTGCCATCCACAGGAGCAACCAGCCGGGTCAGACGATTGCGCTGTTCGGCTTTGTGTAACTCCTGGGTCAGCGACGCAACCCGCTGGTCCGCCTCATGCAACAGATCAAGGGCAGTGCGCCGGGCCTGTGCCAAAACGCTGACCTGCCGGCGCTCCAGCTCCTTTTTCGAAGCCAACAATTCCACCACGCGGGCCTGCTGCATCTGCAGATCCCGCTCCTGGTTCAGCCGTGATTGCTCCTTCTCCAGCCAGAAGTGCTTGCCAATGATTGCTTTGTCCAGCAAGCGCCGGTAATCCGCCGAGAGTTGGCGGGCAATAGGCAAGGTTTCCTTCAACGATGCGACATTGATCCGGGCTGCCTGGATTTCAGCCATCTGTTGCTCGATCTGGGCCTCCCCCTGATCGAGAGTGGCACGCATTTCCTGGTACTGACTCTGCACCCAGCGTTGTGCGGCAACCTGCCGCGCGGGCGCCGCCTCGGGGATCAAGCCGACGAGCGAGGCAGGCTCACGATTGTTGTCGATCGCCTGCAGAAACACCGCCGCCCGGGCGCTATCGATCTGGGCGGCAAGCAAATCGCTGTCAATCCGCTCGACATCGGCCCCGGTGATTTGCCCATCCAGCTCAACCAGCACCTCACCGGCACGCACCTGCTGACCGTCGCGAACATGAATCGCTTTGACCACGGCGACATCGCTGGGCTGGATGATTTTGGTTTTGCCGCTGGGAATGATCTTGCCGCTGGCCGTCGCCACTACGTCGATCTCTCCGACACAAGCCCAGAGCAGTGCCAAGACACTGAACAGCATTATGGTCCAGAGGATGTAACGCGGTGCCGGGTGCACCGGCTGCTCTTGTAGCGCCAGCGCCGCCGGCAGGAACTGCACCTCGTGGGAGAGGCGCGGCGACGCAGCCATGGCTTTGCGGTTGGCCCATGCGTGACGCCAGACCGCGCGGTAACGCTCCAGCAACGACAGGTCGGCAGCCATCGGCTTCATCAGGCGCCACCTCCCTGCTGCAGGCGATGCAATCGCGAATAATGGCCCGCCTGGTGGGCCAGCAGTTCGGCATGGGTACCCTGCTCCACAATCTGCCCGCGGTCCATCACCACAATCCGGTGCGCATCACGCACCGATGACAACCGATGGGCAATGATGAGGACGGTGCGCCCAGTGCAAATGCCTTGCATGTTGTTCTGGATCACTCGTTCCGACTCGTAGTCCAGCGCGCTGGTCGCTTCGTCGAAGATGAGAACGCGCGGGTCATCGATCAGCGCACGAGCAATGGCTATACGCTGCTTCTGCCCGCCCGACAGCGAAGCGCCATGCTCACCTACGATGGTGTCATAGCCTTCTGGCAATTCGAGTATGAACTCATGTGCACCGACCAGCCTGGCAGCCTCAATGACGGCCTCCATCGGCTTTCCAGGATCGGTGAGGGCAATGTTCTCGCGAATGCTGCGGTTGAATAGCAAGTTGTCCTGTAGCACCACACCGATCTGCCGACGCAGCGAAGACACATCGACCAACGACAGATCCATCCCATCGATCAATACGCGCCCTCGCTCAGGGCTGAACAAACGCTGGATCAACCGCGTCAAGGTGCTTTTGCCGGACCCCGAGCGGCCAACGATACCGATCACCTCGCCGGGTTGAATCAAAAAGCTAACACCGCGCAGCACCTCGGCCCCCTCAGGCCGATAGCGGAACGCCACTTGGTCGAACTCGATGCCCCCGACAGCATGGGCATGCTGCTACGCGCGGTCTGGGTAAGCTCGCTGCGGGCATTGAGAATGTCGCCCAAGCGCTGCACTGAAACACCTGTCTGCTGAAAGTGGCTCCACAACTGAGCCAGCCGCATGATCGGCTGCGAGACACGCCCGGCCAACATGTTGAAGGCAATCAGTTGGCCTACGCTGAGTTGCCCTTGTATCACCAGTTGCGCCCCTGCCCAGAGCGTTGCGACCGTCACTAGCTTGCCTACAAGGGCAACCGATTCACTGGCGATCGACGACAGATTCTGAGTACGGAACCCTGCTGCGACATAACCCGCCAACTGGTTGTCCCACTTGCGCATGAAGTGAGGTTCTACCGCCAACGATTTCAGGGTATCGATGCCGTTGACGGTTTCCACCAGAAACGCCTGGTTTTCCGCACCGCGGGCAAAACTCTCGTTCAGGCGCGCGCGCAACAGAGGAGTAATGAGCAGTGAAATCAGGAAATACAACGGCAATGACAGCACCACGATAAGTGTCAGCCACCCGCTGTAGAGAAACATCACAGCGATAAACACCACCGAGAACAGTACGTCGAGCAGGAGGGTGATGGAGTTACCAGTGAGAAAACCGCGAATATTTTCCAGCTCGCGAACCCGAGCGACCGAGTCCCCCACGCGCCGCGCCTGAAACCACGCCAGCGGCAGGCTGATTAGGTGACGAAACAGCTTCGAACCCAACTCTACATCGATGCGGCTGGTGGTATGTGCGAAGACATAGGTACGCAGACCGCTCAAAGCTGTCTCGAACAGCATGATGCCCAGCAGGCCCATGGCAAGTACATCAAGAGTCGAGAGCCCGCGGTGCACCAATACCTTGTCCATGACCACTTGAAAAAACAAAGGCGTCAGCAGCGCGAAAATCTGCAATACGAACGAAACCAGCAGCACCTCGCCAAGCAACTTGCGGTACTTGACCACTGCGGGGATGAACCAGGTGAAGTCGAAACGTGATGTTTCGCCCGTGGATGAAGCCTGGGTGCGCACGAGAATCAGCTCACCTGTCCAGCGTTGCTCAATCGCCTCAAGGCTGATGACTTCCTGGCGTAGGGTTGACGGGTTGTGGGTCAGTACACGTCCTTGTTCCAGGCGGGCAATGATGAAGAATTCGCCATCCTTGCCAAACGCGATGGCGGGCAGAGGTGTCTGAGTCAGGCGCGAGACACTAGTGGAAACGTAGCGAGCCTTGAGCGAAAGATGTCTGGCGGCCAGCAGTAGAGCGGTCTTGCCGAAGCACCGACCGTCCTCGCCGAATTCGTGAGCCAATTGTTCAGCCGTGACAGCGATGTTGTGGAAGCGGGCGAGCATCACCAGACAAATCAGTCCGGTATCTCTGATGCACTGTGCACCCTCTGCATGCGAATCCATTTGCATGACTCACCTCGGCGGGAGGCTGACGCGGCACGTAAAGGCTGTCACCGCCCGGGGCGGCAACGGCTGCAGCTCGATAAAGTCGTGGGTCTAGAGACGACGCTGAATCCCTGCCATACCTTTTCGGATACTTTCTGGTGACTCCCTTAGAGCAAAGAAGGTCACCTTACCAATGTCAAGAAGCCATCAAGAAAAAGTTGCGACAGCCATCATCCTCCTGGCACCCACGCGACCATCTAGATCGCGTCTGAAAAGTAAGTTGCTGTTCTGCCAAACATCCGTGCGATCAGTTGTCACTGTCCTTGCTCGGCGCCAATTGCGACGCCGGGTTCTCCGCCGGCTGCTGCATCTGCAGCGACGGTTTGCTCGGGTCGGAGTCCTTGCCGGGGTGGTTGGAGTTGTCGAAACAGCCGCCCAGCAGCAACAGGCCAGACAGCAGGAATACCGATGCACTTTTCATGGACAGTGCCCTCCACAGCGCTGCAAAAACAAAGCGGCGCATCGGACCCAGGCCACGATGCGCCAGTCAGACGGGGCACTGTTCATGCCCCGCCAGGTACTGCTGTGATGACGGAAGCTGTGATTACGGAAAGACCCCGCAATCAGGAGCGACCACCCTTGCGGCTGGTGTCGGTGGTTTTTTGCTTGTCCTGATTCATCCCACCCGAGTGCTGGCCGCCTTTGCGTCCGGCTTCTGACGCTTTTTCCCGGTCATTGGCGAAGTTGCCCGGGTTGCCACCCTGCTTGCTACCTGTCTGACCAGTGCTTTTTTCGTTGTTAGCCATGATCTTTCACCTCATTGGAAAGCGAAGGGTGCACGGCTGATGCCGTACATGAATTAGGAGCACGGCTGGCGGGAGGGATTCGGTTTATTTGAGCACTGCCGGACAAGTGGCAGTAAATGACCGCAGGCGCTTGTTTGGCGCGCCAAGGGATTCATCACAAAGGAAAAACACGGGGCAGCGACGCCGCCCCGCGAGGATCACATGTTGCCGTGATCGTGATGCATGGCGTGGCCGCCGGCATCGTTGAGAGCGCGGACGGGCGCCTGCACCTCGATGGATTGCGAGGTGCCCTTGGCGTCCTCGATCACCAGGGTCAGCGGTACTTGCTCGCCTTCTTTCAACTGCTGGTTCAGGCCCATCAACATCACGTGGTAGCCGTTGGCATCGAGCACCACGGCCTTGCCGGCCGGCAGCGCCAGGAATTCCACCGGGCCCATGGTCATCACGTCGCCGTTCATCTTCATCTGGTGGATCTGCACCGTCTTCGCCACCGACGAACGCACCTCCACCAGCTTGCTGTCGCTGTCGGCGGTGAGGGTCATGAAGGCGCCGGAGGATTGCTGGTTGGCGACGGTGGCGCGGGCCCAGGCGTTGTCGACGCGGGTTTGCGCCAGCGCCGGCAACGCAGCGGCGCACAAGGCCAGCACTGCCAGGGCAGGTTTGAACAGGGAACGCATCAGCAAATCTCCATGAGGGTCAGCAGGTCTTCGGCGCATTCCTTGGCGTTCAGCGAATGGGACAGGCCAAGGTACAACCGGCCACGAGAATCGAAGACGAAACTGGTGGAAGAATGGGACACGGTGTAGGTGTCGCCCAACGGCACCTTCTCGTAGAACACGCCGAATTCCTTGGCGGTGGCAGCGATCTGTTCCGGTGTACCAGACAGCGCGGTGAAGGTCGGATCGAACGCCTTCACATAGTCATCCAGCACCTGCGGGGTGTCGCGCTCGGGGTCGAGGGTGATGAACACCACTTTGAGGAAATCGCCATCGCGGCCCATCAGCTTCTTGATCTGCACCGCACGCGCGAGGGTGGTCGGGCAAACGGCCGGGCACTGGGTGAAGCCGAAGAACACCATCGGCATCGAGCCGTAGAAACTCGACAGTGCGTAGGTGTCGCCGTGGACGTCCTTGAGTTTGAAGGAGCGGCCGAGGATCTTGTTGCTGAGGTCCTTGCCGTACTTGAAGTCGAGCTTTGGCGATGTGTCGCAGCCAGTCAGGGCACCGAGCCCCAGCAGGCTGAGCCCGGCGATAACCTTGCGCCGGGTCAGTAAATCATTCATGTAACCGTCCTTTCGGGAAGGTACGAGCCTCACAGCGAAGCCGTTCATTTCATGGTTTTTTGCGAGGCGGCATTTTGTCACGGTCGCTGACACCCCTGCCAGCGCACAGCGCCCGGCGGATGCGACCCGATGTCGCAGTTGCGTAACGGAGTCGTAACAGCGCGTGACGAGACTCGCGAAAGTGGCCACGCGCCAGCATCCGGGTTATTGTCGCCGTTTTTCTGACAGGGATGCGCTCGAAATGCTGTCAGTGCCACTGACACAGCCTGTCAGTGCGCCACGCTAGAGTCGCCGCCAACGTCCACCCGACACAGGACCCGTCATGGCGGCCCACGAACACGACACCCTGGCCCTGCGCCTCGCGGAAATCCTCCGTCTGATGCAATCGGGCGAGCGCCCTACCCGCCTGCAACTGGCCGAACGCTTCGGCGTCAGCGAGCGGACCATCTACCGCGACCTCAACCGCCTGGGCGATGTCATCGAGCCCGGCGCCAACGGCGTCTATCAGCTCGCCAGCCATTACCGCAGCAGCCTGTCGCCCGCCGACCTGCAGACCTTCGCCCGCATCAGCGGCGTCGAGCAGTTGTTTCCGGCCAGCGACCGCCGCTCCTGGCTCGACCTGCTCAAGCCGGGCCCGGCGAGTTTCCTGGTGCGCGACGGCCATTCAGGCGCGAGCCGCCCCGACCACCACGCGTTCCGCCAACTGGGCCAGGCCATCGAGCGGCGCCAGCGCTGCCAGTTGAGCTACACCGGCAAGCTGCGGCGGGTCGAGCCCTACCGGCTGATCCACAACAAGGGCATCTGGTACCTCGCCGCCACCGAAAACGATCACCTGAAAAGCTTCGCCCTCGGGCGCCTCGGCGAGCTGCGCGTGCTGGATGAAACCTTCGCGCCCAACGCCGATATCCAGGCGCAGATCGAAAACGACGATGACGTCTGGTTCGGCCAGGACCGCCTCGACGTCACCGTGCGGGTCGCCGCCAGCAACGCCCACTACTTCCTGCGGCGCAACGTGCTGCCGCACCAGCAACTGATCGAACAGCAGGACGACGGCCAACTGGTACTGCGTTGCCAGGTCAATCACCCCAACCAATTGCTGCCGATCATTCGCTACTGGATTCCCCACGTACGCATTCTCGAACCCGTCTGGCTGCAGCAAAAACTGCGCGACGAACTGACCGACTACTTGCACTGAGGCAGGACACCCCATGACCGAAATGGAAAAGCCGCTGGGCGACGACTACGACAAAGACGACAGCATCGACTTCGAGCAGGTCGCCGAGGAGCAGGCGAAACGCATCGAAGGCGAGCTGTTCGAAAACACCGAGAACGCCAACAAGACCACTGCGGTGATCGCCTCTTTCGTCGCTTCGTGCAATGCGCGTGGCGAGAAGCCGCTGGAGCTGTGGCTGAGTGACGAGTTCCGCAAATATCCGGACCTGTGGAAGGACGAGCAAGACCTGCTGCAGACCAGCCGCGAGGTCATCCAGTCAACCACGGCGTTCAACCGGTCCCGCGAATCGCTGCAAGCGCACCTGGACACCGGCCGCAGCAAGGCCTCGTGGCTGGCCGGCGAGATCGAGAAAAATGCCGCCGTCACCGGCTCCGTGAACGTCGGCCAATACGCCGGCGGTATCGACCGGGCGCTGGCCGACGCCAGCGAAAACGCCCGGAAGATCATCACCACCCAGGCCGGCCCGATCAACCAGAACCCCAACCTCAACGGGTTGATCGCCGAGCAGCATCACGTCGACACCTTCAATATCGACGCCGCCGCCAAGGGCAGCCCTTACCGCGCGCGGGTGGTCGGCTCTCAGGAACTGAACTCGGTCGACATCGAGATCGTCGACGGCAACGGCAATGTGGTCGGCAAATACCAGTCAAAGTACGGCGCCGACGCCAAGGCTACCAATACCCAACTGAACGGCGGTGACTACAGCGATCAGAAACGCCTGGTCCCCGAAGGCCAAAGCGCCGATGTGCCCGACAGCACCGAAGTGATCGAGGTCGACGGGGTCAAGTCCAAGCCGCTGTCCAAGGAAGAAGCCAAGGCCCTGCAGGAAAAGGCCCAGGCCGAGGAAGAGTCACGCCAGTACGATTGGAACGACACCAACCGCATCGACATCGCCAAGCAGATCGGCAAGCAGGCGGTGGTCGGCGCCTGCATCGCGGTGGGCATGCAGGGCACGCGGATCCTTGCCCGACGCGCCTGGAACTGGCTGAACGGCCGGGAAAACCCCAGCGCCAATGACGAACTCAAGGAGTTCTTCGACAGCTCCCTGCGCGCCGGCACCAACACCGCCGCGCAGGTGGCGGTCTCCGGCGCCGTGGTGGTCGCGGTGAAAAACGGCTGGCTCGGCGCAGCGCTGCGCGGCACCCCAGCGGGGCTGATCACCAACATCGCCTGCGTCGGCCTGCAGAACGCCAAGATCCTCTACAAGCTGGGCAAGGGCGAGCTGACCGGCGAAGAAGCCGTCGACGCCATCGGCAACACCACCGTGACCACGACCATGGCCATCGCCGGTGCCACCAAGGGCGCCTCGTTGGGCGCGGCGATCGGCACGGTATTCGGCCCGGTGGGGATTGCCGTCGGTGGTTTCGTCGGGGGCGTGGCCGGCGGTATCGCCGGCGGGCAGATCGGCGAGGTGGTCTATTCGGCCGGCAAGGCCGTGGCCAAGACCGCGCTCAAGACCGTGGCGCGTGTCGTCGAAGGGGCCGGCCGGGCGCTGGAATCCATCGGGCGCGGCATGAGCAATTTCGCCTCTTCCCTCTTCTCCGGCTGGTAAGCACTGATGAACCTGCTCGAACTCAAGGACAAGATCAAATCTCACCTGGTGGCCGGGTATCCGGGGCTGTACATCCACTCCGGCGAAGAGGCGCGGGTCGACGCCATGCTCCAGGACGTCGCCGCGCAACTGAACCTGCATCCCAAGGAATGGAACCTCGGCTACGGCTGGGTGGACTTCTTCAACAAGCAACCGCGGGGCAGCCAGGGCCCGAAGACCGAGCTGGCGGACAGCCTGCCGGCGCTGCTCGACGACGACCTGGACGGCAAGCTTTTCATCATCAAGGACGCCCGCAGCGCCCTGGAAAACCAGCCGCTGGCGGTGGCCCGGCTGAAGCAGTTGCTCAACCGCATCCAGCGCCATCATCGCGGCAAGGCCGCCGTGGTGCTGGTGTCGGAAACCCTGCACATCCCGCCACCGATCGAAGCGCAGATCACCCTGCTGCCACTGCCATTGCCTCGCGGCGAGGAAATCGGCAGCCAGCTCGACAGCGTCTGCCAGCACCTGGAATTGCTGGTGCCGGAACACCTCCGGCAGCGCCTGCACGCCGCCTGCAGCGGCCTGAGCCAGGAAGAAATCCGCTCGGCGCTGGCGATGGTCCGCCTGCAGCACGAACAGATCAACGATGCCGCGCTGGCGCTGATCCAGCACGAAAAGGAACAGATCATCGCCAAGAGCGGTGTGCTGGAAATGCTCCGGGTCAGCGAAAACGCCACGGACATCGGCGGTCTGGAAAACCTCAAGCTGTGGCTGGGACGCCGCGCGCAGATTTTCCGCCGCCTCGGCGAAGCGCATGAAGCGCGGGTGCAGGCGCCCAAGGGCGTGCTGATCGCCGGCATGCCCGGCTGCGGCAAATCGCTGACCGCCAAGGCCGCGGCCGGCCTGTTCCAGTTGCCGCTGCTGCGCCTGGATATCGGCTCGCTGCTGGGCAAATACGTCGGCGAAAGCGAGCACAACATGCGCCGCGCCCTGACCATGGCCGAATCGGTCAGCCCGTGCATCCTCTGGATCGATGAACTGGAAAAAGCCTTCGTCGGCATGACCAGCGGCAGCGGCTCGGAAGTCTCGTCGCGGCTGTTCGGCTATTTCCTGACCTGGATGCAGGAAAAGACCGGCGCGGTGTTCGTCATCGCCACCGCCAACAACATCACCGCCCTGCCCCCGGAACTGCTGCGCAAGGGGCGTTTCGACGAGGTGTTTTATGTCGGCTTCCCCAACGCCGCCGAGCGCGGGGCGATCCTCGATATCCACCTCAAGGGCGAGGAGCTTGAGCTCTCAGCCGAGCAGCGCAGCACGCTGGTCACCCAGTGCCGCGACTACGCCGGCGCGGATATCCAGAACGCCATCAACGAGGCGCGGGAAGCTGCCTTCCTCGACAGCCGCGCGCTGAAGTTCGAGGACGTCGAAGCGGCCATCGAGTTGACCGTGCCGCTGCGCGAAACCCTGCGTGAGCAAGTGGCGAAGTACGAGGATCTGTTCGAAAAACTCAAGCTCAAGCCGGCCTCGGCCTGCGACGGCCTGAGCGTGGCGCAGATGATCCAGATGGCGGACAGCGTCAACGCACTGCGCCGCGAAGAAGTGGCCAGAAGTGAAGATTGCCCGGACGACCTGCTGGAAAAACTCGCGGGCGATCAGGTCGAAGACATCCGCATCGCGGTGTACAGCAACCCCAATTGCCCGGAGCGCGTACTGACCCTGCGGATCAATATCGAGGACGACCATCCCGACTTCGACCTCGACCTGCTGCACCTGGCCTGCGTTCACCCGCAGGCACCGCAAGACCTGCTGGCCAGCGAATTCCATCGCCTCAAATTGAAGCCCGAACACCGGCGCCTGCTGGCGCTGAAGAGCAGCCACGAACCGCTGCTGCGAGAAATGCTGCTGGACAAGGACGCCGAAGTTCGGCGCGCCCTGGCGCAGAACCGCCATATCGGCAACGACACGCAGCGCCAGCTCAGCAAGGACAGCGCGGACAACGTGCGCCTGGCCTTGGCCGGCAATCCGCTGCTGTCCAGCGAGGCGCAGTCGCTGTTGTCGCGGGACGCGGAGGCCGATGTCCGCGAAACCCTCGCCAGGCTGCCGGCCTTGAACGAGGCGGTACAACTGAACCTGGCCCGGGATGAGGACGCCGAAGTGCACCTGGCGCTGGCTTCTCGCGGCGGTGAAGCCGCGTTGCCCGACTCGGTGCAACTGGAACTGGCCAACGACGGCATGGACGTGCGCCTGCAACTGGCCAGCAACCCGGCCATCGGTGCGCCCGCGCAATTGTTGCTGGCCCAGGACAGCCACATTGAAGTGCGCAAGACCCTGGCCCGCCACCCCGCCCTCGCCAGCGCGACCCTGCAATACCTGGCCAAGGACAGCGAATCGGTGCAGATCGAACTGGCCGCCAATCGCAACCTGGGTTCGGCACTGCTGCAACGCAGCCTCGTGCAGAGCGAATCCGCTGATGTCCGTGCGGCGCTGGCCGGCAACGATCACGCCAGCATCGAAATTCTCGGTCTGCTGGCCCGCGACCCGGACCCGGCGGTGCGCGAAAAACTGGTCAGCAACGATGCCATCAACGTGCAGATCATCGACACCCTGCTGCAGGATCCGCACACCGAGGTGCGCGAAGCCATGCTGATCTGGTGCACGGCACTGTCCGCCGAACAGCAGCAACGCATCGTCAATGATCCCGAGCCGAGCGTCCGCGAGCAATTTGCCTGGCACTGCGAACTGAACGACGACGCGCAAGCACACCTCGCCGGCGACACGCCGCAGGTGCGCGAAAACCTCGCACGCAACTACCGCATCGGTGCCAGCATCCAGCAGCGGCTTGCCGTCGACAGCGAGGTCGATGTGCGTCGCGCGCTGGCGCGAAACCTGAGTCTGGGCGGCCCGGTCCAGGCACGCCTGGCGGAAGATCCTGACATTGCGGTGCGTGTCGATCTGGCAGGCAACCTGGAACTGACCGCGCCGGTGTTCGCCGAATTGCTGAAGGACGTCAAGGCGGTGCAGATCGAACTGGCCCGGCATGCCAGCCTGACGCAAGGGCAATATGCGCAGTTGGTCAGAAGCGAGTTCGACGAGGTACGGCAAACCCTGGCCGGCAACACCAGCCTCGGCGAAGACGTGATGCGTGAGCTTGCTCAGGCGACGCCGGCGCCCGCCCTGCACAGCGCCTGGTATGTGATTCCCGAGCCGTCGAAGGTCGACCTGGCCTTGGCGGGCAATGCCAAACTGCCAGCGAACTTGCAAAGCGATTACCACAGCAATTGGGTCAAATCGGCACCGCTGATGGAAGTGCTTGCCGGCAACCCGGCGCTCGATTCAGCGCTGCAAGGGAAGCTGGCAACACACACCGAGTACACCGTCCGCGCGAAGCTCGCGGCCAACCCGAAGCTGGCGCTGGACGTGGCGCAAAAACTGGCCAAGGACTCCACCGTTACCGTGCGCTCGGCACTGATCGGCAGCCAGCCGCTGCCCGCCGATATCGAGGAGCGCCTGTGCGACGACCACTCGTACAGCGTTCGTGTCGACCTGGCGGCCAACCCGCACCTCAGCAAGCGGACCCAACAAGCGCTGGCTGCGGACAATCATGAAGAGGTGCGTACCGAACTGCTCAAGCGGGCCAACGGTCACCCGGGCTACGCCCTGAAATTGCTGGCCCAGAGTCTGCTCGCACAGGACGACGAATTCGAGATTCGCGCCTTGCTGGCCGAACACCCGCACCTGAGTCTCGCCCTGCAAAGCCACCTCGCCGAGGACGACTCCGTCACCGTGCGCAAGGCCCTGGCCGCGCAACCCAGCAATCGCTGGGGCCGGGCACTCAGCGAAGAGGTGCAACTGCGCCTGTTGATAAACAGCGAAAGCAGTGTGCGCGTGGCCCTGGCGGGCAACGCCCAGTTGTTACCTCACGTGCAACTGGCGCTGGCCCGGGACAGCGACATCAAGGTGCGCAAGGCGCTGATCGACAAGAGCAGCAGCTATGGACCTCGCCTGCTGATCGTGGCGCAGAAGACCCTGGCCAACGATGCCAGCGAAGAGGTGCGGATCGCCCTGGCCAGAAAGCTGTTCGGCAGCCATGCACCGCCCAGCAACGAGGAAATCCTGCTGATGCTGGCGGGTGACAGCAGCCTTGAGGTCAAGGAAGCGATCGCCTTCTCCTTGAGCTTCGGCGACGCCCCGTTCAGCGAGGCGGTAATGAACCGTCTGATGGAAGGGCTCGACGAGGAAACCCGAGCGTCGCTGGAGGACATCCTGGCAAGCTGCGACGAGGACTGAGCCGCCGGCAAAAAATGTTCCCACAAGGATCGCCTGAAACTTGTGGGAACAATTACTTCAGGCCTCCCTCGCCAGTTTGCGATGCACCCGCCAAATCCCACAGCCAAACCCGCAACGCCCTCACACCTGTCACAAAACGGCCCACTTCCTGCTGTAGGTACGCCGACGCATCTTCAAGATGCACACGCCTACCGACACCTAAGGATAAGTGCCGTGTTCAAACCGCTAGCCATCGCTGTAGCCCTCGGATCTTCACTGCTGCCTCTGGGCGCCAGTGCCTACGAGTATGGGGAATATGCCGGACAGACCCTGGACCGCCTGATCAACGATTACCCCGGTCGTTACCGTGGCACCACCAACTTCGCCGGCGCCGCCGACTGGATGCAGTCGCAACTGGGCTTCGGCTACCAGACCAGCCGCCAGGACTTCACCTGGGCCGGCACCCGCAATTCGCAGAACGTCATCGCCTCCGCCGCTGGCAGCAACAGCACCTATGTGGTGCTCGGTGCCCACTTCGATACCTATTACGGCCGCCCCACCCTGCAAGGGCTGGACGACAACGCCTCGGGCGCGGCGGTGCTCACCGAGATCGCCCGCAACCTGGGCGGCATCGCCCTCGAGAACGGCCTGGAAGTGGTCGCCTTCGGCGCCGAGGAAGAAGGCCTGCGCGGCTCCCACGCCTACGTCGCCTCACTCAGCGACAGCCAGCGCGCCAACCTGCTGGGCATGATCAACCTCGACAGCCTGATCACCGGCGACAAGATGTACGCCCACGCCGGCAGCAATGCCGTCGCCAACCCGGCCCTCGGCGCCTACCGCGACCAGTTGCTGCGCATCGCCAGCGAACTGAAGATCGACCTGTTCACCAACCCCGGTCTCAACAGCAGGTACCCCGCCGGCACCGGTTGTTGCAGCGACGGTGAAAGCTTCAACGGCCTGAACGTGCCGGTGCTGTTCATCGAAGCCACCAACTGGGAACTGGGCGACCGCGACGGCTACGAGCAGACCGACAACCCGGCGATCCCCGGCGGTTCCACCTGGCACGACCCAGCGGAAGACAACCAAACCGTGCTCACCAACGCCTTCGGCGAAGCCCGCATCGAACAGCGCCTGCGCGACTTCTCGCGCCTGCTGACCCGTCTCGTGCTGGAACTGACCAACGCCGACCTGCTCGCCTCCACCGCGTCCGGCGGCGCCATGGCGCGGCAGATGGAAGACCAGTTGCAGCGCCAGCACCAGGCCATGACCCGCCTGCACGACCGCCGCTGGCTGAGCGTGCTGGGCAGCGAGCGCGCGGTGGGCAGCTTCGATGGCGAAGTGGGTGCCGAGGGCGAGGTCTCACCCGACAGCGGCTTCGACGCACCGGGCAATCCTGAATCGAAACGCCTTGGCGTGCATGTGCTGGGCGACTACCGCCTGAGCCAGGCGGTTACCGTCGGTGCCAGCCTGAGCTTCGAACGCAGCCGCGACAGCCTCGACCATGACGGCCGTGTCGAAGGCGACGCCTGGCAGGTCGGCGCGTTCGCGCTGCTCAACGATGGCGGTCCGCAGTGGCTGGCCGGCGAGCTGAGCGCCGGGCACACCCGCTTCGACACCCAGCGCTCGGTGTTCATCCAGGCCAACGGCGGCCCGGTGCTGCTGGACCAACACCTGTCCGGCGACACCTCGGCGCTGTTCTGGGGCGCGCGGCTGGACGGCGGCTATGACTTCACCTTCGGCGGGCTGAAAACCGGCCCGGTGGCCGGGCTCGACTACGTCCACTACCGCATCGACGACTTCAATGAAGACGAAGCGCTGCGCACCGCCCTGGGTTTCGAAAAACAGGATTACGACACCCTCGAAGCCAGCCTCGGCTGGCGCCTGCACGGCAGCCTCGGCCTCGGCGGCATGGCCCTCAAGCCTTACGCCAGCGTGCGCTGGGTGCGGGAACTGGCCGATGGCCGGCTGGACGAGATCGACCTCACCAGCCGCGCCGACGGCCTGGTGCGCGTGGCCAACCTGAGCGACGTGGACAAGAGCTTCGGCCGCGCGCAACTGGGCGCGCAATTGATGGTGACCGAGCAACTGGGCGTGTTCGCGGAAGCCAACACACGCTTTGCCCATGACGAAGGAAACCAGGCGGGGTATTCGCTGGGGGTGCAGTGGTTGTTCTGACACAAGCGTGATGGCAAGCAAGCTGGCTCCTGTTCTGCAGGAGCCAGCTTGTCGGGACGCCAAACCGTCACGATTGCAGTGCCAACCTGACCTATCCTCAATCAACCACTCAGCCAGGATCCCCACCATGCCCCGCCTCCCTGGCCTCACGACCACCCTGCTGCTTACCCTCCTGTCCCTGCCGACCCAGGCCGCCGAGCCCTGGCACCTGGCCAGCAACGAAGACGGCATCCAGGTCTACCTGCAAGACGTCCCCCACTCCAACTACCAAAGCTTCCGGGGCGTCGCCCTGATCAAGGCCGACGTGCGCACCCTCAGCGACCTCCAGGAAAACCTCCGTGTCGCCTGCAAATGGCTGTACTCCTGCGCCGACATGCGCCTGCTGAAAGTCGAGGACGACAACACCTGGGTCTACCTCACCACCGCCCTGCCCTGGCCCGCCGCCACCCGCGACATGGTGCTCAAGGTGCAGACCGAGCGGAGCGACGACGGCAGCCTGATCCGCCACCTCTCGGCCGTGCCCGGCATGGTGCCGCGGGAATCCGGACAAATCCGTGTCACCCAGTTGCAAGGCACCTGGAGGATGGTTCCCAAGGGCGAACGGGAAACCGAAGTCACCTACGAACTGCAGGCCGAACCCGCCGGCGACATCCCCGCCTGGCTGGCCAACCGCTTCGTTATCGATGCCCCGACCATCACCCTGAAGACCTTGCGCGCCGTGGCCGAACGCCAAGGCATCCACTCAACGGACGAGCCAACGGAGCCCATTCAGTAAATGAATACGACGAATTCCAACATTTAATTTGTGGATGCGAAGCATTGTTCCTATTGTAGGAGCGCAAGCCCGGTAGAACCGCCCTCACCGGCGGTCCCGCGGACACAACAACAAACACCCCCGAGACTTCCCATGTCCAAAACCTACTTCGCCCCTCACGGCGGGCACCCGGCTCAGACCGAGCTGCTGACAGACCGTGCGATGTTCACCGAGTCCTACGCGGTCATCCCCAAAGGCGTGATGCGTGACATCGTCACCAGCCACCTGCCGTTCTGGGACAAGATGCGCATGTGGGTCATTGCCCGCCCGCTGTCCGGTTTCGCTGAAACCTTCTCCCAGTACATCGTCGAAGTTGCCCCGGAAGGCGGCAGCGAGCGTCCTGAGCTGGACAAGAACGCCGAAGCGGTACTGTTCGTCGTCGAAGGTGAAGTCGACATCACCCTGCAAGGCAAGCCGTACACCCTGAAACCGGGTGGCTACGCCTTCATCCCGCCGGCTGCCGAGTGGAGCCTGCGCAACAACAGCAACGCCAATGTCACCTTCCACTGGATCCGCAAGCACTACGAAACCGTAGAAGGCCTGCCGCACCCGGAAGCGTTCGTCACCAACGAACAGGACATCGCTCCAATTCCGATGCCGGGCACCGATGGCGCGTGGGTCACCACCCGCTTCGTCGACATGGCCGACATGCGCCACGACATGCACGTCAACATCGTGACCTTCCAGCCGGGCGGCACCATTCCGTTCGCTGAGACCCACGTCATGGAACACGGCCTGTACGTCCTGGAAGGTAAAGCGGTGTACCGCCTGAACCAGGATTGGGTCGAAGTGGAAGCCGGCGACTTCATGTGGCTGCGCGCCTTCTGCCCACAAGCCTGCTACTCCGGCGGCCCGGGCCCGTTCCGCTACCTGCTGTACAAGGATGTGAACCGCAACGTGCACCTGACGCTGAACCCCAAGCGTTAATGCTCGCGACTCTCGCAGCCTGAACAGAAAAAGCCCGCCCTCCCCGGCGGGCTTTTTTGTGGGCGAATGAGTGCTTGCCTGGAAAAACACAGAAGACCAGAATATCGACCTGAATTGAGGACCTGAATATGCAAAACATTCTTGCCGACGTCGCGGTCAGCGTGTCAGAACTGAAGAAAAATCCCTCCGCAGTCCTGGCAAATGCTTCTGGAATGCCAGTGGCGGTGCTCAACCATAACCGCGTCATGGGCTATATGGTTCCGGCTGAGCTCTACGAATCAATGATGGAGCGCCTTGAAGACCTGGAACTGGTAGAAATCGCCAAGGCCCGCGCAGGAGAAGAAACCATCCCGGTGAATCTGGATGACCTATAGCCTTGAGTTCGTCCCTTCAGCGCTGAAGGAATGGGAAAAGCTTGGGCATACCCTTCGCGACCAACTCAAAAAGAAGCTCAGAGAACGCCTCGAATCACCCCGCGTTCAGGCTGATGCGCTGCGCGACATGCCGAGCCATTATCAAGATCAAACTCAAAGCCTCTGGCTATCGTCTGGTTTACCGCGTCGAAGATGACCGAGTGGTCGTTGTAGTAGTCTCCGTCGGCAAGCGCGAGCGCGGCGAAGCTTACCTGTCCGCCAAGACACGTTGAGCGCTGCACAGCCGCTCACTGCTGATCCAGCAACCGCCCCAGCACCGCGCCCAACTCCTTCACCATCGGCTCCGCCGTCGGCCGATGCACGATCACGATTTCATAGCTGTCCACCACCGGCAGCCCGTCGGCTACCCCGAGCACCCGATGATCCCCGCTCACTGCGCGCGGCGGCAGCAGGCTGATGCCCATGCCATCCGCCACCGCCGCCTGAATCCCGCTGAGACTCGAACTGGTGAACGCAATCCGCCAACGCCGCCCCAGACTCTCTACGGCGCTGATGATCTCGTCCCGGTACAGACCACGGGGCGGAAACGTCACCAACGGGATCGGGTCCAGTTGCAGCGCCGGGTTCTTCGCACTGTCGATCCAGGCCAGCTCCTCCGGCCAGCTCACCACCCCTTCGCGCCCATTGCGCCGCTGCTTCAGCAACACCAGGTCCAGTTCGCCGTTCTCGTAGCTCTGGCTGATATCCCGGCACAGGCCACTGGTCACCTCCAGCTTCACCTGCGGATGTTTGCGATTGAACGCCGACAACACATTTGTCGTCCGCCCCCCAACAAAATCCTCCGGCACCCCCAACCGCACCGTCACCCCCACCGTCGCCCCCGCCAGCGCCTCCGCCATCTGATCGTTCAGCGCCAGCATATGCCGGGCGTAGCCGAGCAGCGTCTGCCCCGCATCGGTGGGTAAAACCTCGCGGTTGCCACGCTCCAGCAGGCGATGGCCGACCATCTCCTCAAGGCGGCGGACCTTCTGGCTGATGGTGGATTGGGTGGAATGCAGGCGGGAGGCCGCCGTGGTGAAACTGCCGCAGTCGGCGACCACAACCACCGCGCGAAGGAGGTCGAGGTCGAAGAGGGTTCTAGTGGGGTTTGGAATGGGGGGCATGGGAGTATTTGAGAAATGAATGAGGTGCAAAGGTTCTAACACGCACCGCGAGGTGGGGCAACGCAACCATCTGCGAGCGCTGTAAGACCAATCCTTCAAATCAGTAGGATCTCGCGCTAGAGTCGGTGGCTATTTGCCAACGAAAGGATGCGGGATGCAGTTTCTTGTGAGGGGACGTGTAAGCCATGGTTAATTACACGTCCGAAAAACTGGTGCCAGGCGCCGTCTATACCCGCGAAGACCTCAAACAGCGCTTCGATATCACCGACGCCACGATCAAGACCGGGATTTTCCAACCTAAAGGCACGCACTCGGTTTGGTTGTTTTTGACGGAACACAAAACAAAAGACCGTACCCAATTTGTCGATCTTCTTTCCGGCGACACGCTACAGATGCAAGGTCAGAAGGCAGGTCGAAAAGACAAACTGCTTATTGACCACAAAACCAATGACCTAGAACTGCTGGTCTTTTATCGGCGTAAAAAATACGAACACCCCGGTGCGGGCTTTCGCTTCGAAGGTATTTTCGATTACGTCGCGCACACGCCAGATACACTCCCCACCCCTTTCGTCTTGCACCGCCGCCCTGGCTCGCTGGATGACGGCGTGCCCAACGAAGTGCCACAGCAACTAAACGCCCAAGGGGTTTTCGATCCCGTCGGAATCGAGGACGCACGCCACCGCGAGTTCGTGTCTATCGTCCGTCGACGCGGCCAACCACGCTTTCGAAAAGAACTGCTGAGGGCTTATCAAAATCGGTGCGCGATCACAGGCTGCGCTATCGAAGCCATTCTTGAAGCGGCGCATATTCACCCCTATCAGGGTGACAAGACGAATGTCGTTTCGAACGGTTTACTGCTGAGGGCCGATATCCATACGCTCTTCGATCTGAACCTGCTTTGGATCGAACCGGATACCCTTCAAGTGCGTTTGGCCGACATTTTACTGTCTAGCGAGTACGCCTCTTTGAATAGCAAGCCCCTGACCGTGCCAGCGAACGAAGCGGATCATCCAAGCACAATAGCGCTGGCCTCTCGGCTACAACTTCCGACCGGGTAATTCGCGGATAAAACAAAGGGCAGTAACGGTAATCCAACCGTCCTGCCCTCTCCGGCCTCAAGCGAATTGCGAGCCCTGAAGAAACATCTCCCGCTCAATAGCGCGGCGTCTCGCCATCTGCATGTCCGGCCGTCCGCGCACTTGAATCCATTTCAGGAATTCCTCGGCGGCCCGGTCGATCGCTCCGGCATTGACGTGGCGGATCAGGATCGAGCTACGAACACGGATCAGCCCATAGTCGAACACCAGCAATAGCAGTGCATCCCATTGACCCTGGCTTACCGGCACTTCAAGCATGCCGGCCAACTGGGTTTCATGGCGGCCGATCTCATGCTCCAGCTTGGCCTCCGCCTCGGCCTGGGTGATGGTCATGCCTGCATGGACATCGCCATAGTGCCCATAACCGATAAACCACAGGCCCGCGGGGTCCTGACGAGCATTGAGGGTCAATCCGGTGCGGCGCTTGAGCAAATCCAGACCTGTCGAGGACAGTCGCATATTCGAGCTCCTTGCAAAAAGTGAGGACAATATTGCCCAAGACTACTTCACTCATCGCCGCCGTGATAGCACTAAGCCTTCACTCAGAAGCGGACTTTTACGCCCACATATCCGGTCCGACCGGGGGCGGGTTCGTAGTAGCGGCCGCCGCTGTCATTGATCCGCAGGTTGTCGTAGTAACGCCGGTCGGTCAGGTTATCCAGCCCGGCATAGGGTTCCACATTCTCCGCCCAGCCCTTGAGCTGGATGCCCGCCCGCAGGTTGACCACCGCGTAACCACCAATCCGCGCGGTGTTGGCGCTGTCAGCGTACTGGCGGTCGTAGACCGAGGTGTTGAGGCGCGCGTACCAGTTGTCGCGGCTGTAGCTCAGTTCACCAAACAGGCTCTGCACCGGAATACCCGGCAGGCGCTTGCCATCGGCGCCGTCGAAACTACGGTAGCTGTAGTCGTTGAGGCTGTAGGCGGTGCTCAGTTGCCAGTGCTCGTCAGGCTGCCAGCGCGCGCTCAGCTCCAGGCCGTCGCGACGGGTGGAGCCGGCGTTGCGGTAGAAGGTGCGGCCATCGACGTAGGGCACCAGCTCGTCGCGGGTGTCGATGCGGTAGACCACCGCCTCGTAGCGCCAGTGGGCGGTCTCGCCTTTGAAGCCTATTTCCTGGTTGAGTGCTTCGGCGGGTTCCAGGCTGCTGTTGAACCCGCCACCGCTCGGGTTGGCCATTTCGGCGACCGTCGGGGTCTCGAACGAGGTCGCGACGCGAGCGTAGACGGTGTGGTTCGGGTCAAGGCGATAGCTGAGGCCGGCGCTGTAGTTGAGGTCACGCAGGGTGCGATCACCGGAGTCGTCGCCGTCACGCAGGAAGCGGTCGTCGACGCTCAGGCGCACGGCGTCATGCCGCAGGCCGAGGCTGAGCACCCAGTTTTCGGTCAGTTCGGTCTGGTTTTCCACGAACAGGCCGAGGCTGGTGGCTTCCTCTCGCTGGCGTGAGGTCAGTGCGCCCTTTTCGCCACCGATGATGTTGTTGTTGCGGTCGCGGTCGTCACGCAGGGATTCCAGGTCGGCGCCAAAGGTCAGCTTGTGATTCAGGCCGAACCAATTGGCGACATGGCTGTAATGCCCGCCTACCCCGCCGAACAGGCGCTCGTAGCTGGTCTGGCCGTTGGCGGCCAGCGGCAGCCGGTTGGTGAAGTCGCGCTGACCGACGTAGCTGCGGAGCTGATAGGTATCCTCGCCCACGGCCTCGCCGTCCCACACCAGCGACAGCCGCTGTTGCCTGATGCGCTCATCGGAATCGAAGCTCAGGCTTTGCGGACGCGCCTGATTGCGATCCGCGCGAACCTGCGCAAGGGTCAGTCCGCCAGGATCTTCCGAACGGTTATCGAGCGCATGCATGGTCAAGGCCAGACGCCCGGTATCGCCCCACCAGCGCAGTTTGCCGGTGAGGTTGTTGGCTTCGCTGGTGGCGTGGTCGCGGTAGCCGTCCATCGTCGTCGAACTGACGGCCACCAGGGCACCGAAATTGCCCTCGGTGCCGCTGGCCTCGATGCTTTGTCGGCGATAGCCGTAGCTGCCGAGGCTGAAGTCAGCGGCAACGCCCGGATGATCGCCCGGTTCACGGGTGTTGATCGCCAGCACGCCGCCGGCACCGTTGCCGTAGAGCACGGCGGCGGGACCGCGGAGGACTTCCATGCGCTCCACCAGGCCGATATCGAGGCCGTCGAGTTCGGTCTGGCCGTCGGGCATGGTCAGCGGCACGCCGTCCACCAGCACGCGAATGCCGCGCACGCCGAAGCTGGATCGCGAACCGAAACCGCGGATCGCCGGGCGCAGGCCCTGGGCGGCGTTGTAACGACTCTGCACGACTACGCCGGGCACGGCGGAGAGCATGTTGCCCAGGGTCAGTGCCTGGTCGCCGCGGCTGTCGGCGGCATCGACGACGCTGGCCGACAGTGCGGCCTGGGCCCATTGGTCACCGGTGCGAGTGGCCGTGATTTCGACCGGTTCGACTTCGACGGAGGAATCCGCCAGGGCGGCGGTGGTGGTCAGCAAGAGTGCGCCGAATGCTGCGCGGCGATGTGCGGCCCGTTGCCGCTCGTTGTTCTTCATGGAGTGTTCCACTGGGTCCCGCGAGGAAGTTTTCCAGGGTGCCGGCTCCGCATTGGCACCTGGGCTGGACGCTTGTCAGGCCGGACCATACGAAAATTGATAGGCATATGGCTACTAAGCAGGAGTTAGAAGTGCGCGGTACTAAGGTGGGTCACTCGAAAGTAGGAGATTGATGAAAATTGAGGCCGCAAAGCGGCCCCAATCCGACTCAATAGAAATACGCCGCCCTGAACTGCAACGAATTATCGATCTTCACCCCTTCACGCACCGTGGTGTCGTGCATCACCTGCCCCATCAACTGCAACTGCTTGCCGACCATGGTCGCCACAGTGAACCCGACCGTGCCGTTGTTGCGGCTGGTGGCCAGGGTCTGGCCGTCGAGGGTTTCGCGCGCGCCCCAGTTGTGGCGGTAGCTGATGGCGGCATAGGTGTCCTGGGTGAAGTTGTAGCGCAGGTGGTTGTGCAGTTGCAGCAGGGTGTCCTTTTTCGCGTCGGTGGAGCGCTGGTCGTCATAGAACTCGGCTTCGGCGATCACGTCCCAACTGATCTTGTCGGTCAGGCCCTTGATGTAGCCCACCTGGAAGTCCACGGCCCAGCGGTTGTTGCTGAGAGCGAAGCCCTGATTCTTGTCGCTGCCGGTTGGCGCGGTGAAGAACACCGACCAGCCGAGGTGCTCGTTGCGCTCCAGATCGCCGATGGTCCACAGGGTGCCGCCGAAGGTGATGTCGCCCAGGCCCGAGGTTTTGCTGTGGCTGGCGCCGATGTCCTGCTGGCCGAAGGGGATGACGATCTGCGGGTCCCAGGTGTATCCGGTGCCGAAGAAATCGGTGAAGTGGATCAGACGCAGGACGCCGACGGTCATGTCCAGGTCGAGGTCGTCAGCGACTTTCTTGCCGCCGGAGTAAACCTTATCGCCGCGCGGGTTCTGCTGATAGAGCACGACCACGTCGGTGCCCTTGGGCAGCGCGGTGTAGTCGCCCGGGTCGGGCTTGACGTCGGCCAGGGCGGACAGGGAGACGCCGAACAGAGCCAGGCCGGCCGTCAGAATCGAGGGGCTGATGATCTTCATGGGGAACTCTCGTTTTTGTTTTTGTTGGCGTGAAGAATCCCGGGCGGCCCCTTTTCAGGGGCCACCAAGGCAGGTTGGGTGACGGTGGGTTTACTGCGCGACGCTGGCTTTCAGGTCGGCCTGCAGGTCATGGGTGCGCTTGACCAGATACTGGCGGATCAACTCCATGTCCTCACGCTTGAGGATGTCGGAGAAGTTCGGCATGCCGCGCTGGATCAACGCACCGCTGACGAACGCCGGGAAGGCCGCGTGCTTGTCCTTGGTCAGGTAGCGCAGGTCCGGGACCACGCCGCCGGCGACCGCGTTGAGGCCATGGCAACCCGCGCACAGGCCGTTGAACATGTTGCGTGCCTGAACCAGTTGCTCGGGGGTCGCCGTCAGCTCCAGGTCAACATTGGGGAACACCGGCGCCTGACGCGGCGGCGGCAATTCGCCCTTCGCGCCGAGCTTGAAGGCGATAATCCGCGATTCCGACTGGACCTTGGCCTTGTTGGTCAGCGAGCCCGTCAGCAGCGGAAGAATCCCACCCCAACCTACGGAAAACGCCACATATTGGTCGTTGCCCACGGTGTAGGTAATCGGCCCGGCCATCACGCCAGAGTTGGCGCGATGCTCCCAGAGTTTCTCGCCCTTGTCGGCGCTGTACGCCACCACCCGACCGTCCGCGGTGCCCTGGAATACCAGATTGCCGCCCGTTGCCAGGGTGCCGCCATTGCCGGCGCTGGCATATTCCTGTTTCCAGGCTGGCGCTTGCTTCACCGGGTCCCAGGCGATCAGCTCGCCGGTCCAGGAATCGCGGATCTGCTTGAAGGTCTTCGGATCTTCCGGCAGATCAGGTACGTCCAGTCCGAAGTTCAACACCGACTTGTTCGGGAAGAACATCGGCTCCTTCGCGGCCTTCAGCTCGGCTAGGGTGTGCTGGGCCGGGATGTAGACATAACCGGTGTTGGGGCTGTAGGACATTGGGTGCCAGTTGTGCCCGCCAAGGAAGCTTGGCTGTACGACTTTCGGCTCCTTGGAGTAGTCCGCGGCGCCGGTCAGCACCGGGCGGCCGGTCTTCAGGTCGATCTCGCTGGCCCAGTTCACCGGCACATAGTTTTTCGCCGAGATCAGCTTGCCGTTGGTACGGTCCAGCACATAGAAGAAGCCGTTCTTCGGCGCCTGCATCAACACCTTGCGGACCTGGCCGTCGACCTTGATGTCGGCAAGGATCATGTGTTGGGTCGCGGTGTAGTCCCAGCGGTCCTGCGGGGTGACCTGGTAGTGCCAGACGTATTCGCCGGTGTCCGGGCGCAGGGCCAGAATCGAGGACACGAACAGGTTGTCACCCTTGCCCTGGCTGCGGAACTGGTAGTTCCACGGCGAACCGTTGCCGGTGCCGATGTACAGCAAATCCAGGTCCGCGTCGTAGGCCATGGAGTCCCAGGCCGTGCCGCCACCGCCCCACTTCACCCAGCCGTCACCGGTCCAGGTCTTGAGGGCCATGGCCATGGCCGGGTTTTCCGGCGGCAGCTTGGGATCGCCCGGCACGGTGTAGAAACGCCAGGCTTCCTTGCCGGTATCGGCGTCGTAGGCGGTGACATAGCCGCGCACGCCGAACTCGGCGCCGCCGTTGCCGATCAGCACCTTGCCTTTGACGATGCGCGGAGCGCCGGTGATGGAATAACTCTTGGAGCGGTCGAGGATGGTGTCCACCGACCAGACTTCCTTGCCGCTGGCTGCATCCAGAGCGATCAATCGACCGTCGAAGCTGCCGACGTAAACCTTGCCGTTCCACACCGCAACACCGCGGTTGACCGGACCGCAGCAGCCCTGACTGAGGTTTTCGGGCGGGACTTTCGGATCGTATTTCCACAGCATTTCGCCGGTGGCCGCGTTCATCGCATAGACGATGCTGAAGGCGCCGGTGGTGTACATGACTCCGTCGACCACCAGTGGCGTGGCTTCGGTGCCGCTATCGATATCCAGGCGCGTGGTCCACGCCATGCCGAGCTGACTGACGTTCTTGTCGTTGACGGCATTGAGCGGGCTGTAGCGTTGCTCGTCGTAGGTACGACCGTGACTCATCCAGTTGCCGGGTTCGAGATTGGCGTTTGTCAGGCGTTTCGCATCGACCTGGGCAGGGTGCGTGCTGTCCACAGCCGAGGCATGCAAGGAGGACAGCAATAACGGGAGACCCGCCAGCAGAAAGAGGGTTTTCATGTGTTTCGGACTCCAGCGACGCATTATTGTTTTTATGAACCCGCGAGGCAGGCCGCCCCCGCGGGTCACGCAATAGCAGAGCTTGCGCTATGTAGGAGTATTAGAAGTTTTGCGGGAGGGCTGCGCTTGACTGTGACCGCCAATCCAGTTGGCATTTTCTGCCAGTAACGAAGGGCTCACTCCTGAAAGGCATGGGCCCGGTAATCGCGGGGCGAAACATCGAACTGACGCTTGAACGCCCGGCTGAAATGGGCCACATCGACAAAGCCCCACTTGAAGGCGATTTGCGTGATCGACTGGCTGCGCAAGGGATGGCTGCACAGGTCATGGGCCACTTTGCTCAAGCGCGTGCGAAGGATATAGCGCGACACACTTTCACCGTGCTCTTCGAACAATCGGTAAAGGCTGCGCACCGAGGTGTGCAACTGATCGGCAAGATAGGCCGGCCCGAGGTCGATATCCTGCAGCGACTCATCCACCAGTCTCAGGGCGGTGGAAAACAGGCTATTGCTCTGCAGCAGATGCTCCTGCCCTTCTGCCTGGCCCGACATCGCCGGCAGCACCAGACTCACCAGCGCACTCTGGATCGCCTGGCCATCCTCGCCATTGGCGGCGCCGTCGCCGAGCATGCCGATCGACTGCACCAGCGAGCGCACCATGCGACTGGAGACATTATTTCGTGAGAGTTTTCCGAAGAGGTTATCGCCCTTGAACTGGCGAGTGACGATATCCCGGGAGAGATGCACCGAGACATTCTCCACCAGCCCCAGCGGCTCGATCTCGAACAACCGCGCCGAGTCCACCAGCGCGATGTCCTCCGGGCCCAGTTCCACTTCCATGCCGGCCTGGCGGATCCGCTGGCGACCGCTGCGTTGGTAGATGAGGAAGCAATGACTGTCATCGCTGTCGACGCCGATCAGCTCGCGGCTGATCAACCGGGCATTCGTGCGGATGTGCGCGGTATCCAGTGCGCCAATGGTCTGGCTGTGGATTTCGCCGATGAAGTGACGGGTGAGACTGGAAGGCAGGGTACTGAAATTGCCGCAGATGCTACGCAAGGAGTGGCACCAGCGTTCGAATCCAATCTGCTCGCTCGATGGCAGGAACATGGTGCCTCCGGAGGGTTATTTTTTTATTAACATATTATCTAAATTACAGGAGGGCAAGCTGAAGGTGCGCAAACGGGTGATTCGGGAGACAGGCTCATTCATAAAAGCCTACGCGTCAACTCGGGATTATCCTGGCGAGCGTTTCCCATAGCCTTGTTTCGCTGTGTTTCGTGAGCAATCATGGCCGCATTTCTCTCTCGGCAAGACTGTCGAAAGAAAATTGCGAGCGTGTAGAAATCCCCTATGAAGGCAGCCATATTTCCGGCCTGTTTGTGCGTGCCGAAGGGGTGAATGGCCCGGCGCCAATTCTGGTTCAGGTCAACGGCCTGGACTCCACCAAGGAAATGAAATACCGCATCGGCCTGCCCGCCTGGCTGGCGAAAAGAGGCGTTGCCTCGCTGATCATCGACCAGCCGGGAACCGGTGAAGCGTTGCGCCTGCACGGCCTGACCGCACGCTACGACAGCGAGCACTGGGCCAGCCCGGTGGTGGACTGGCTGCAGGCGCGCAGTGATATCGACGCCTGCCGCATTGGTCTGGAAGGCGTGTCACTCGGTGGCTACTTTTGTCCACGCGCCGTGGCTTTCGAACCGCGCTTTGCCTGCGGCGTGGTATGGGGCGCCAACCACGACTGGCGCGACGTACAGAAACGCCGATTGATGCAGGAAGGCAACCTTCCGGTCCCGCATTATTGGGCCCACGTGCGCTGGGTCTGGGGAGCTTCCGATAACGACGAGTTCATGGCCATTGCCGAGAACGTTCACCTGGACGGGATTCTCGACCGTATCAAGGTGCCCTTCCTCGTAACTCATGGCGCGAAGGACTCACAGATCCCGGTGAAGTGGGCGCAGCGCACCTACGAGCAACTGATCAACAGCCCGAGCAGAGAACTGAAAATCTTCACCGAACGCGAGGGCGGTGTGCAGCATTCCAGCTTCGACAATCCCGTCAATGTCGGTCAATACATTGCCGACTGGGTGGCTGAAACCCTCGGCGGAACGGTCGCCTGAACCATGAAGTGATCCGAGGCAAGTACGGCCGCCAATAGGCGGCCGTACTTGATCAACAGCTTTCAGACAATCCGGCAGCTTTGCTCAAAGCTCAGGCGTGGGCCTTTCGGTCTCAGCTTTGCCACATCGCCATACCCCAGGCTGCACAGGAAGTTGGTTTTCCAGCGACCATCGGGGAAAAATGCGTCATCGACTTTGTCACTGTCGAAACCGGACATCGGGCCGCAATCCAGGCCAAGCGCCCTTGCCGCCAGAATCAGGTAGGCGCCCTGCAGGCTGCTGTTGCGGAAAGCGATCGCAGCGGCGGTCACCGGGTCGTCTCGCAACATGGCGGCCAGGTCGTATGCGGTGAACAGATGCGGTAGAAACTCAAGGAACTGACTGTCGATGGCGATAATAACTGTCACCGGCGCCGCCAGCATTTTCTCGCCGTTGGCTCCTTTGAGCGCAGGCAACAGACGTTGCTTGGCGTCCTCGGACTGCACGAAGACAAATCGCGCAGGGTTGCAGTTGTTGGCGGTCGGGCCCTGGCTGAGTACCGAGTAAAGCTGTTCGAGCAAGCCATCATCAACGGGCTTTTCCAGCCACCCGTTATGTGAACGGGCGCCCAGGAACAGTTGATCGATCGCTTGATCGGTAAGTGCTTCGCTCAAGATGTCACCTCACGGAATGTTCAAGAAGCGCGAACAATAGAGGCGGATTGATCACCATGAAAGACTCCGGAATCCTTAAGGTGTTACCCAAAAGGTATACGGAGAGCCGAGGTTACTCGGGCATCAAAATTTTTTCATTGTTGTCCAATGCCGCTTGCTCGGCCATGTCGTTGAGAAACTGCGCTGCCGGGGTCAACGGCAACTCCGTGTGGTACACCGAATAGATGGGCGGCGCATCGGGAATCCCCGTCACCATGATCCGCGTCAGCAAATTGGTCGAATTGATAAAGCCGACCCAGTGTTTCGGCAACGGTGCGAGCAGATCGGATGAGGCAACGATGCTGGTGACACTCATGCTCGAAGTCGCCTGCATCACGATGTTGGGCGATGGAAGCCCCGCAAGCTTGAACACGCTGAGCACTTCATCATCGATGTTATCCGCCACGGGTGTGGTCAGCCACTCGGCGCCCACCAACTCTTCGAGTGTGGTCGCATGCTGCAAGGGGTGACCACGACGGCCGACGATGATGCGCGGATTGGCCATCAACGGTTTGATGCTCATGTTGGTGTGCTGCTGGGGTTTGGTTACCGGGCCGAAATACAGATCGATCAAGCCATCCCTGATATCGGCCTCCAGCATCGGATAGGTGCCTTCAACGACCTTCACGCGGATGCCGGGGAAACGTCGCCGAAAGCGGTCCATCGTCAAAGGCAGCAAACCCATCAATGCGGCGCCGGAGCACGCCACGACAATCGACCCTTTGTCGACGCCGCGATGCTGATCCAGCTCGTCGAGCGTGCGCTGGTACTCGGCCTGAATCGCCTTGGCGCGCCGGACAAAAAGCTCGCCGGCCTTGGTCGCTACCATCCCCAACCGGCCCCGCTCGAACAAAGTGACGCCAAGCTCTTCTTCCAGCTCTTTCAAGCTTCGGGAAACGACCGGCTGAGCGAGGCCCAGGCTTCTGGCAGCGGCACGCAGACTGCCTCGCTCAACCACCGCGACCACATAACGGAAGTGGTGCATTTTCATCGCGTGAAGGCCCCTCCTGAGGCGAAAGGAATAGGTATATACCTTTTAGGTAACACCCTAAGTGTTTTGCCATCTTTCGACAAGGGCGGCATCGCACTACAGTTTTCACCCTAGCGCCGGTTCCCGTGAAGTTGTCCGTCGACCTCATTTCAATCGATGTATACGCCGTTCACTGCTTGCCAGCACAGCCTCGGGACTGAAGTGTTCCTTACAAAAACAGCCTGACCAGAAGAGAATTTTGAATAATGGCCTGTATATCAAGAGCGCTAATAGTAGGTGGTGGGGTTGCAGGGCTGTCGGCGGCGATTGCCTTGTCACGCCAGGGCGTCCATTGCGAAGTGGTCGAACTCTACGGCAGGCCGGATGGCGCCTCGATGGCGTTGTCCGGTCGTGCGGCCGAGGCCTTGTTCGAGCTTGGGATATACGAGGAATGCTGCGACACCGGCAGGACTTTTGCCGCTGACTCGACTGCCGCTTCGCTCTATGCCGCCGACGGTCAACTGATTCGCCCATCGCCCAAAAGGCCTGAATGGCCAGGCTCGAAGGATGGCGTCGCCGTTTACCGACCAGCCTTTGCGCACATTCTCGAACATACCGCGAGCACACTCTGCACCCTGCGCAAGGGCGTGACGATCAAGGCCATCGACGACAGCGGCGATTCAGCACAGGTGACCTTTTCCGATGGTGAAACCCGCGCGTTCGATCTCGTCATCGGTGCCGACGGCATCCACTCGCTGACCCGCAAGCTGGTGTTCCCCGAGATCGGCGAGCCTGAGTATTCAGGACAGATCAGCATTCGCTGGATGGTGCCCGGCCCCGCCATCGAGGGTGAAGGCTGGTACACCAGCGACGTTGGCAAAATCGGCTTCTACCATCTGCCGCACCAGAACCTGACCTATGTACCAGCCGTTCTAACGGTTGCCGAACGTACGTGGATGAGCGAAGCCGACGTTCATCAACTGTTCACGCGCTTGCTGGACTCGATTTCGGCAGCGCCGATCAAGCAGTTGCACGAACGCCTCGAGGCGGGCTCATCCCTGATCGGCCGCCCCTTCGACTGGATTCTCGTGCCCCAATGGCATCGCGGCCGCACCTTGCTCATTGGCGACGCCGCCCACGCCACCACTGCCCATCTGGGCATGGGCGCCGGCATGGCGCTCGAAGACGCGGTCGTGCTGGGCCAGTGCATCGGCACCGAAGCGACGCTGCCAGAAGCGCTGGACGCATTCATGCAGCGCCGTTTTGAACGGGTGAAAACCGTCGTCGACAGCAGCGTCAAGCTCTCGCAACTGGAGCAACGGAAAGCGCCAGCGGCGGAAAACGGCGCGGTGATGATGGCTGCCTTGACCGCCATCTCACAACCTTACTGATCCATGCCGGCAAAGCCGGCAACCCGCTGGGAAAGTGATTTCCCTGCCCATTCAATCTGACCAAAAGCGTCTTTCCATGACCAACAAGAACAAGGCAAACGCGCAAGACATCTCCGAGATCAGCCAGCTGCTGTTGAACTGGGGGTTCTATCGCGACCACAAGATGTGGAACGAACTGCAAGCGACCTTTGTCGATGACGGCATCATCCACCTGACCTGGTACGTTGGTTCGATCCAGGGATTTGTCGAAGGCTCGAAAGCGATGTCCAAGAGCCCAGTGAAAACCATGCACGTCATGAAGCCGTCAATCATCAACGTCAACGGCGACCGCGCCATTGCGATCACGCCCGCTTCGATCATGGCCCGTTCCGAGGTTTCCAGCCCCGGACTGGACCTGACCTCGGAGGCGCTGTTCTATGACTTTATCGTCAAGGACAACGGCACCTGGAAAATCTCCCGCCGCTACTGCATCTACCAGAAAGACCGCCTGGACAGCATCGAGCCGTCGCTGGTGTTCTGGTTCAAGAGCTTGTGGATGGACACCAGCCAGTTCCACCCAGCGTACAAATACCTCGGTTTCATGCTCGGCAAGTCCGGCTTCGCCGTGCAACCCGGGCAATACGTCGACAATACCGAGGCGACCCACAAGCTGTACGAAGAAGGCCGGACATGGCTTGCCGAGGCACTCCCGCTGCTGACTGCCTGAGCGCCACCAACACCCTGCGCTGTCGCAGGCCGTTGACCCAAAACAATAAATAGCCCGCCCTTTCAGAAACAGGCGTCACCAGATCTGAAAGGGACAGGTTGAACAGGAAGCGTGTGATGACAACAATAACGAAGGGCGCAAGCTTACTGCGCTCGATTGACGAAATGCCCATGAGCCGCGCACAGATCATGGTGCTGTGCCTGTCCGTACTGCTCGCTGCACTCGATGGCTACGACGTGCTCGCTACCGCCTTTACGGCACCGTCCCTGAGCGTGGCCTGGAGTCTCGATAAGACTTCGTTGGGCATCCTGCTCTCCAGCGGCCTCGTCGGCATGGCGATCGGTGCGCTGGTGCTCTCGCCGCTGGCCGACGTACTCGGGCGTCGCCCTCTGGTGCTCGGCGGTTTGACCCTGATGATCGTCGGTTCACTGCTCTCGGCTTTTTGCGAGAACATTCAGACCCTGGCGGCTTGTCGAATCGTCACCGGGATGGGCATTGGCGTGATGGTGCCGTTGACCATGTCGATTTCCGCAGAGTTCTGCAACGCGCGCCGACGGGCGTTCGCTGTGGCGATCACCACGGTAGGCTTTACCCTCGGTTCAATCATTGGCGGCCTTGTCGCGGCGCCTCTGCTGACGCACTTTGGTTGGCACGCGGTGTACATTTCCGGGGCAATCGCGGGTGTGATCCTGCTGCCCATCGTCCTGGTGGTCTTGCCGGAGTCACCGGCGTTCCTGCTGACCCGTCGTCCCGCCAACGCTCTGGCAAAACTCAATCGCGTGCTATCGCGCCTCAAGCACCCGTTGCTGACCGAACTGCCGCCAAAGCTGGATTCGGAACGCCCTTCTTACAAGGCACTGTTCGGTCCGGAAATCATCGGCGTCACCATTCGCCTGACCCTGGTGTTCATGCTGGCTTCGACCACCACTTACTACTTGCTCAGCTGGTTGCCGCAGTTCATCGCTGACGCTGGATTTCCCCCGGCCACGGGCAGCCGGGTGTCGGCGGCCAGCCATGGGGTCGGAATGATCGGCGCGCTGGTTCTGGGCGCGTTGGCGACCCGCCTGGGTGCCGGACGCGTGGCAGCCAGCGCCATGATCGGCTTCGGCATTTTTGTCGGTGTGTTTGGTTTTACCCCGCCGGTGCTGGTGCTGTTGATGCTGGCCGCCTCGGCTGCGGGCTTCTGTATCTCCGGTGCTACCGGGGTGTTCTATGCAACGATGGCGTCCGCGTTCCCTCCGCTGACGCGCGTCACCGGCATTGGCTTCGTGCTTGGCGTCGGGCGCGTCTCCAGCGTTCTCGGACCTGCACTGGCCGGCTGGTTGTTCACCTCCGGATTCTCTCGCGGCCAAGTGTCGCTGTTCTTTGCGGCGGCGCCGATCCTTGCCGGTTTGATCCTCCTGACCATGCCCAAGGCGAAGAACGCTGTCGCACAGTCAACCGAGGCATTGCCGCGCACTTGAACACAAACTCGGAAAGACGCGTACCCACATTCAATATTCAGGATCGATCATGAAACTTGCTTCGTATCTCGTAAATGGCAACGAACACTTTGGCCTGGTCCGTGAGGACGGCATCATCGACCTCGGCTCCCGGCTTCCAGGAGTATCCACCCTCAAGGCTCTGCTTGAGCGCGGCATGGCCTGCCTCGACAACCTCACCCTGCCGACCAGCGTCGACTATTCACTGAGTGAAGTCAGCCTGCTGCCGGTCATCACCAACCCGGGTGCGATCTTTTGCATGGGCATGAACACCCACTCCCATTGCGCCGAAGTCGCGGCGTTCAGCGGCCATGAGCACTTGCCACCAAAGCCGTACATCTTCACCCGCACTGCCCGCTCCCACGTGGGCCACGAAACGCCGATGGAAAAACCGAACAACAGTCCGCTGTATGACTTCGAAGGTGAAATCGCGATCATTATCGGCAAGCTCGGTCGCCATATCAGCCAGGCCGACGCCCTCAGCTATATTGCCGGTTACGCCTGCTACAACGATGGTTCCCTGCGCGATTATCAATGCCACTCGCCAATGTTCACCGCAGGTAAAAACTTCCCGAAATCCGGTGCATTCGGACCCTGGATGGTCACTGCCGATGAAATCACCGACCCTGCAGCGCTGACCCTGACCACACGCCTCAACGGCGCCATTGTTCAGGAAATGCCTTACGCCGACCTGGTCTACAACTTCCCGCAGATCATCAGCTACATCTCGGAATTTACCGAACTGCAACCGGGCGATGTGATCGTTACCGGCTCTGCTGCGGGTGTAGGTCTGTTCCGTAAACCACAACTGTGGATGCAGGAAGGCGATGTCTGCGAAGTGGAAATTTCCGGCGTCGGCGTTTTGCGTAACCCGATCATCGACAGCCAGGGCATCAACCGCGCACCGGTCAGCAAAACCGACCCGGTTGCAGCATTCAAAGAAGCTCTGGAAATTTACAAAAGCCATTGATTGAGCACATTCAGAACGAGGAAAACGCTGGTCATTTTCCGTGGCGGAGTCGATTCAATGTTTCGTAAAGCAGCAGGGTGCATAGTTGTCGTTGTGGGCGTTCTGGCAGGTGTTGTCTTTTTCATGCCAAGGCCTTCTCCGCCCGTTCTTACCAAACTACTGACCGTGTATGCGACAGTAGCGCCCATAAAGGTCAATCCGGTTCGTGACGGTATCTACTATGTGAGCGGAGGGATGGCCAATAGCGGGTTTATCGTCGCGGACTCCAGCGTCATTGTCATTGACGCACAGATGTTTGCTCCGGCGGCGAAAAAAGTACTGGATGCGATCGCTGAAATCACCCCCAGACCGGTGCGTACGATCATTCTGACGCACAGCGATCCAGACCATGTAAACGGGCTCCCCGCCTACCCCCAGGGCCTTGCAATCATCGCCCAGGAGAACACCGGTCCGGAAATGCAGGAAGCGCTGCGAAACCCGTTGCTGAACACCACGTCCACGCCTCCCGAGTTGAAGGATTACCTACCGACAAAAACCGTCAAGAGCGATGAAGCGGTTGTCATCGACGGGGTGACACTGGAGCTGATTCATATCACCCCCGCGCACACCGACAGCGACCTGATCATTTATCTTCCGGCACAGGAGGTTGTTTTTGCCGGTGACATCCTGACCCCGGAAGTCAGCAAATACCCGGGCATTCATCTCAACAAGCACGGTTCGTCCCTCGGCTGGATCAAGACCATGCAGGCACTGATTGCCCTGAACGCCCAGGTATACGTTTCTGGACACGGCGAGCCACTAAAACGCGCCGATCTGGAGGATCGTCTTCAGACAGCGATACAGCGTCGAGGCGAGATTGAACGCCTGGTGGCGCAACACAAAAACCTCGATGAGATAAAAGCAGCGCTCAACGATCCCCCGCCCAAAGGTCTCGCGAAAATTTTCCCCACGTTCACGGACACGACGTACCAGGAACTGACCCAAAAATAGGTCCCTGACGCCGCCTGGCAGGACGCTCAAACAAAAATAATCAAGTACGGTTAGGGCAGACATACCCATGCAATTTCAAAATTTCGATTTGAATCTGCTGCGCTCGCTGGATGCTTTTCTGACGGAACGCAACGTGACCCGCGCGGCCGAAAGGCTGTTCGTCACCCAGCAAGCGATGAGCGCTTCCCTGCGGCGTTTACGCGAGCATTTCGATGACGAACTGTTGGTTCGCGTCGGACGCAATTTTGAACTGACGCCGCTGGCCAGCGCGCTCATGGAACCGGTAAAGACGTCGCTGCAAAGCATTCAAACGGCGCTGCAAGTGCGGCCCAAGTTCGAGCCTGCAACCGAGCAGCGTCACTTCAAGGTGGCGATGACCGATTACGCAGCCATGGTCCTGATGCCAACGGTGCTGCGCTTACTGCTGGAATCCGCACCCTACACGGTCATCCACGTGGAACGTCTGGATGCGGACAGTTACAACCGATTGGAGCGCGGCGATCTGGACTTCTGCGTCGGCCTGATCGATTGGGAAAACCACAAGATCTACAAGCCCAGCGAACATATTCGTATCGAAGGGCTGTTCCGCGATGATTTTGTCTGTGTGGTCGACCCTGTGCATTTCGACGCCGCCGCAGATATCACCCTGGAGCAATACGTCAACGCGCGGCACGGCCAGGTGTCGTTCGGCAGCGACTGGCGCACCTTGATTGATCGCGGCTGGCTGCGGGCGGGCATCGAACCACGCATTGTGACCAAGGCACCGAGCTTTTCCAGCCTGATCATGATGCTGCCAGGCACACCGCTGGTTGCGACCATCCACCGCAGAATGGCGCAGGCCATGGCCCATGCACTCGGCCTGAAAATCATGGAATGCCCGATCACCATCCGGCCACTGGAAGAATCGCTAGTGTGGCTGGACCGTAACGACACCGATCCCGGCCATTGTTTTATTCGGGATGTGTTCAAAGAGGCAGGCAGGAAAATCTGATCCTCCCAATCATTGTTGGAGCCCGGCTTGCGGCGATGGCGCACATAAAACCGCCTTCGCCGGCAAGCCGGGCTCCTACAGCATTGATGAGTACCCAAGCTCCTGAACAAGCCCACCAATTTGTAGGAGCCCGGCTTGCCGGCGAAGGCGACCATGAGATTGCTATCGTCGGCAAATCGGGCACACACACGTTAAAAGTTGAAGAGCAGACCCAACTTGAACGTCAGCGCGTTATCGATATCGGCGGTAAACGAGGGGTTTTTGGTGTAGCCAACGGCTGGCGAGAGATAGATGCCGCGCGTAACGTGAAACGCATAAGCCGCCGTCGCACTCCATTGCGAAGAGGCGCTGTCGATTCTGCGGCTGGCCAAGACGTCGCGAGCTTCATTGCTGAATACGTTCTTGCCCATCACGAAGGTAGCCTTGTCCAACGGACGAGACTGGAATGGGCCGTAGTAGTAAATCCGCGCTTCATAGTTTTGCGTGAAGAGATTGACATCGGAAGGCGCATACATCGCCGACGCCCCCACATACAGACCGTGAACAGGAATACTTTTGTTCGGCTGCGTCACCTGATAGTCCGCCAATGCCCAGTACGCCTTGTTGGACTCCTCGCCACCTTCGAACGCATTGTATTTGGTCGGGTTGGACACGCCACCCGCCCGCACCCACAACCGGTTGTTCCCCGGCGTTGGCTTACGATCAATACCGACTTCGCCCACATAGAGAACCTTGGCGTCTTCCATCCGCGTATCCAGACCGATGCCATTGTGTTCGACTTCGTAGACCCGCCCGTTTGGCGAGACGCTGCGCTGCGCGCCACCTCGAGCATAAAAGCCGTCATCGCCACGATAAGTCAGGTTGATGGTCGGTGGCGTAGTAACCGGGTCACTCAAACCTGCCTCTACCGGAATGACCGAACCCAGTGTATTGGTCAATGTGGCATCACCCCCGGTGACAGGCCCACATAGGAATACAGGTTCGGCTCAAACCCAGCCTTCAACTCGAGTTTCTTGTCAAAAAAGGTTTGATAGTAACTAAGGCAACCCACCGAAGTGTTATTGGGAGGGTTGGCTGCCACCGTAGAAACGCTGGACACCACGCAACCAATTAACTTGGAGTTCGGAAGCCCCAGGTCATCAAGGCCATAGACGATATCGACAAAATAAGTGGCGGCCATCAAGTCGCCGCCCTGCCCTACATAACTGTCCTTGGGCTTGTCGTTGTTTTGATTGAAGTCCGTTATGCCATTGAGGACGATACGCGGCTCAATGCCGATATTGTGTTTGGCTAGGTCGCTCCGCCAGCCGCCCGTATCTGCAAGCATCGAGTCTTGCAACAACGGGAATCGGGTCGTCAACCCCGTGGCCTGCCAGGTCAAAGAGTTGATCTTCGCCCAATCGGCGTCGCTGGTTTGTCCCTGCGCAGCTGAACTCAGACTTGCAGAACACGTTAGGGCCGCACCGACCGCGCAGCAATACACCAAACTCTTCATACAAATCCCCTGTTATTTTTTTGATAAGGATGTTTTTAAGAACCAATGTCTATTTTTCGACTTGAACCCTGGGAGATTGCATGGGCGGAGTGTTGTTGCATCGAACCGCCCATAGACCTCGAGCACTTGAATTGCGAGCGCTGTTTGAATAGTCCCGGTTCAGTGGCCCCTTGGGAAATCACATGTGCTTGTTGATGGCACCAGTCTTACTTGTGACTGCGTTACACGAGAAAAGGGATGGCGAAGACGTTCCGTTGTCGGCACATCTTCAAGAGAGAGAGGGAATCAGCGAACTTTAGACAACGTTGTCCAGATCAAGCTGGACGATGCGCTCAGCCTCTTCATGGCTGACACCCAGGCCTCGAAGAATGTATTGCACCGCGCTTTCAACGGCGGACACTGGGCGAGCGCCTTGCAAGACCTGGCGTAACAGGAAAAGCATCCCACCAATGATGCAGTCCACCGTGGCATCGACGTCGACCACGTCAAAGTCGTTGGAGTCGTTGCCGATCCTGATGTCACGGGCCAACGGTTTACCCATGATCTCGAGCATGTCGTTGATGCTGTAGATCGAGTAAACCAGAAACCAGCCCCATATCGGGTCAGAAATACCGCGATAGACGCAGATACGAAAATTGGTCCCGACGATCTCGGCGATGCCGGTGGTCGGGGTAACCGCCGCCTCGAAGGACTCGACCATCAGTTTCGCATCGTCGATGAATACCGAGCGGGCGATTTCTTCCTTGCTGGGGAAATAGTTGTAGAACGACCCGAACGACAATTCCGCTTCGTCCGTGATGTCGTTGATGGTGGTGGCTTCAATTCCCTTGCTGCCCATGACCGTGCGAGCGGCACGCAGCAGTTTGTTGCGGGTACGCAGCCGGGCTTTCTCATTGATGCGTGGCTTGCGAACCTCGGGAGATTCAAGTGCACTGTCAGCGTCTTTTTTCGGCGAGGGCGCAGCAGTTTTTGACCGCTTTGGTGGCCGCGGGGAAGGCGCTGTTACTTCATTCATTGAGGTGACCAACATGTGACGTTTTACAGTGGGGGCAAGCATACCCGATTCAACTGTAACCCGACAGAAACCAGGCAGGAGGAACCCGCCGCTGTTCCCGACGAGTCCCTGGCGAGCAATGCCTATGGTTAGAACGCGACCTTGTCACGCCCTTTCAGGCTCATGATTTCCCGCGCCTCATCCGGCGTTGCCACGCTGAAACCGAGGGATTCGATCACCGCCTTGATCGCCGTGACTTGCTCGGCATTGCTTTGCGCCAGCCGGCCCTTGCCTGCCCAGAGGTTGTCTTCCAGGCCGACCCGCACGTGTCCGCCCATCAACAACGACTGCGTGACAATGCGTGTCTGCAATGCGCCCGCGCCGAGCACGGACCAGTTGTAGGTGTCGCCAAACAAGCGATCCGCAGTGCGTTTCATGTGCATGACGTCTTCGGGGTGCGCACCGATACCGCCGCGGATGCCAAATACCGACTGAATGAACAGCGGGTCCTTGACCAGCTGACGATCACGGAAGTGCGCGGCGGTGTAGAGATGGCCAATGTCGTAGCACTCGATTTCAAAACGGGTTTCGTTCTGCGCACAGGCATTCAGGATGTGCGCGATATCCTTGAAGGTATTGCGAAAGATTCGCTCATCGCTGGCCTCCAGGAACGGCTGCTCCCAGTCGTGCTTGAACTCTTTGAAACGTTGCAGCAGTTCGTAGGAGCCGAAGTTCATCGAGCCCATATTCAGCGAAGCGATTTCCGGCTTGAAGCGCATGGCCGGCTCCAGCCGCTCTTCAATCGACATGCTCGGTGCGCCGCCGGTGGTCAGGTTGATCACCACATCCGATTCGCGCTTGATCTGCGGCAGGAACTGTTCGAACAGCGCCGGGGCTTGGCTGGGAATGCCGGTTTCCGGGTCACGGGCATGCAGGTGAACGACCGCGGCGCCCGCCTCGGCCGCTTCGATCGCCGAGCGCGCAATCTGCTCCGGCGTGACGGGCAGGTACGGCGACATCGAAGGCGTGTGGATGGAGCCGGTGATAGCGCAGGTGATGATGATTTTTGGTGCTTTGGCAGCCATGGAAATGTCCCTGAAGTTTGATGTGGAAGTGAAAAGGTCAGGCCAGGAATTCAGGCGACAGCGGCGGCGCCCATTGAGAGAGACCGTCGAGACTCAGCGGTTCGTGGGTCACCGGGGTTGTGTCGTTGACCAGGTCGCCGTCGGTCCAGTGCTCGATCTTGTTACCGGCCGGGTCTAGCCAGTAGTCGAAAACCTGACTGCCTTGCACATGTCGGCCGATGCCCCAGGAGTGCTGGTATTCCTGCTGGGTGAGGAACTGATTGCCGCAGGCCAGATCGTCCCAGTCGAGCACTTCGAATGCGCAATGATCGAACGCCGGTTCCTGAGCGCCCATGTTGATCAGCGCAACGGTATGGTGATCGGTGAACTCACTGCCTAGCCCGCAATGCATGAAGGTTGCGACAGTATTTTCCGGTGCCTCGGCGAAGTAGCTGTCGGAAACACGGAACCCCAGGACGTCCTGGTAGAAACTGAACATCGCCGCGAAGTTGACTGTCTTCAGCACCACATGCCCGAGGCGCATCACATGAGATGGCTGGATCTGAATGCGATTGGTCGTGCCGAGTCGGCGACGCTGCTCGGCATTGTTCAGCACCAGCACGGGACGCACGTCCTGCGGAGCGATCACGTTGCCACCGTACAGAAGATCGACGCGCAGACCATCGGGGTCTTTCAACGTCACGATCCAGCCTGCACCCAACTCCGCGTTTTCGCAGACTTCGCTCTTGAAGTGAGCGCCGATGCGTTGCAGTTCCTCGAGGCTGTCCACTCGAAAACCCACGCCGAGCGCTTTCTTCGGACCATGCTCAGCGATGTAGGCTGGATATCCGCCGTTACAGGCTGCCATTTGCAAAGACGAGGCCGTTCGCGCGTGGAGCCTCAGGCCAAAGTCCTGCAGGAATTTTTCCTGTACATCCAGATCTTCGACCTGGTAACGGACATAGGCGATATCGCGTACAACAATCATGTCGTTCTCCTTTTGTAGTTGTTGAATCGGAGGGGGCAATCGGTTTTTCCATTAGCCCACGTCAAACCAGCAAGTGGCAGGATCGAGGGCGTGAAGCTGCTTGTAGGAGCCGGAGTAGAAAAGCAGCGGGCGTCCATCCGACTCCTCCAGCGCCACCACATCGGCGGTATAGATCAGGTGATCGCCACCTTCGTGAACGGAATTGGCCCGGACCGCGAGTTGCACGAGGGCATCCTCCAGTACCGGCGCCTCACCGATCGTGCGATGCCCCGGTTGCTGGTCCGCAACCGGGCGACCACCGAAGTGGCTGCTCAGTGATTCATGTTCTTCACGCAAAAAATTGATACCGAACGCGTCTCCGGGTTTGATACCCGCGGCGAATCGCGCCTGGTTGCGCACCGCGATCAGTACCATCGGCGGATCAACCGACAACGACATGAACGCGTTCGCCGTCATGCCGCTGAAGCGCCCTTCGTGCATGAAGGTCACCACGGTGACGCCGGTTGCGAATTTGCCCATTACGCGGCGAAAAACCCGCGCATCAATATCTTCGACTTGCATGCCCTGACTCCTGGTTGAGACGTCGTGCTCACCGCTTAAATGAGCGGAGTGCCTGCCGTATTGCCGCAGAGGATTCGGCCGTAAGTTTCGAAATTGAGGCTGGGGTTGACGATGCCGTGCAACGAGGCGACGCGCGCGTCCTGCCAGATTTTGGTCATCGGGTTGTTCACCGATGCCAACGACCCACCGGAGGCGGACGCGAGCATGTCCACGGCCGACCAGATCAGGGTTTCGGCATAGCCCACATCACGCCGCACCCTGGCTCGCTCAAGAAGATCCATATAGACGCCTGAGGCTCCGCTGGCATCAATCGCGTCCGCATGGCGCTCGATGATGACGCGGGCAGCGTCGATTTTGGCGGAGGCTTCACCCACCACCAGATGCGTAACCGGTGCTTCTGATTGCTTGCTGTACCAGGAGTATTGAATGCCCCGACGAGGCAGGGTTTCGAGGAAGGTTTCCAGCGCCGCAATGCCAAGGCCGAGCGCAGGAAAGGCGAGGATAATTGCCAGCATCGGCATGCTCGGCACCCGGTACAGCGATTCACCCTCAAGGTGCGTGGATTGGTAATTTCCCTCGATGGCCTGGCTGACCGACGCAATTCGCGATTGCGGGACAAAGACGTTGGTAACCGAAACGCTGGAACTGCCGCTGCCGGAAATACCGATGACATTCCAGTCGTTGAGGATCTGCACCTGCTCGATTGGAATCAACGCGGCGCCCTGGTCGAGCACCTTGCCGTGTTCATCGACAAGGGGAATGCCCAGCATGTCCCAGGTGGCGTGGTAGACGCCGGAGTTGAATCCCCACAGCCCCTCTTCGATCAGGTAGCCACCTTCAACTTTCTTCACCACTGCTTTACGCGGCGACAGCACACCCACCACACGTGCCGGCTTCTCACCACAGAACACTTCTTTCGCCGCTTCTTCACCGAAGAACGACGCTGCGCACCAGTTGGTGACGTTGGTCAATGCAGTGACCCAGGCAACTGAAGCATCTGCGCGGCCCAGCTCGGTGACCACATCCAGAAACGTTCGCACCGAGACCTGGCCACCGCCGTAGCGACGCGGTGTGGTCATGCTCAGCAGACCACCGGCGTTCAGGTCGGCAATGGTGTTTTCCGGAAGGCGACCCAACGCCGCAGTTTCCTTGCCGCGCTCCTTAAGTAGCTGGATCAGTGACCGAGCGTGAGCCAGTGGGTCTGGACCTTCGCCAAGGGTATTGGCGGCGGCATTCGATAGATCGGGGCGCTGGATTGAACTCATTATTTCACCTGTTTTTTATATTTTTCGCGGATCCGCCAGTCGCTACAGCGGGGCCGCTTTGACTAGTTATTGATATACTCTACAAAATTGATATCGTATTCAAATACTTTTTTTCAAACGGCTTTCCGCGTCTGCGTTTTATGCTCCGTGAAAGGCTGCAAATAACCGGTTCCCATCCCGTCATGCGCTCATCAGGGCCATGGCCAATGACAAAAGAGGTTGTGCAATGCCCGGTTTCAACGCCCCGCTTACCGACATGCGTTTTCTGCTGAACGAGGTTTTTGCTGCCCCCGCGCTTTGGGCACGCTTGCCTGCCCTGGCACAGCACATCGATATGGCCACCGCCGACGCGATCCTTGAAGAGGCGGCCAAAGTCACCAGCGGCCTTATCGCCCCGCTCAATCGCAGTGGCGATGAGGAAGGCGCGCAATGGTGCGAAGGGAATGTGCAAACGCCGGCCGGATTCAAGGAGGCCTATGCCACTTATGCGCAAGGCGGATGGGTCGGGCTGAGTGGCAATCCGGAGTTCGGCGGGATGGGCATGCCGAAAATGCTCGCGGTGTGTTTCGAGGAGATGCTTTACGGTGCCAATTGCAGCTTCGCGCTGTATTCGGTATTGAGTTCCGGGGCTTGTCTGGCCATCGACGCCCACGCCAGTGAAGCACTGAAAAACCGCTACTTGCCCGCCATGTACGAAGGACGCTGGGCCGGTTCGATGTGCCTGACCGAAGCCCACGCAGGCACCGACCTCGGTCTAATTCGCACCAGTGCGCAACAGCAGGCGGACGGCAGTTACCGCATCAGCGGCAGCAAGATTTTCATCACGGGCGGCGAGCAGGACCTGACCGAAAACATTGTTCATCTTGTGTTGGCTAAAGTGCCGGGCGCCCCTGCCGGCGCAAAAGGTATTTCCCTTTTTCTGGTGCCCAAACGGCTGGTGAATGACGACGGCGCCCTGGGTGATACCAACGCGGTCAGTTGCGGTTCGATCGAACACAAGATGGGGATCAAGGCATCCGCGACCTGCGTGATGAACTTCGATGGCGCTCAAGGCTGGCTGATCGGTGAAGAAAACAAAGGCCTCGCGGCCATGTTCACCATGATGAATTACGAGCGGCTGTCCATTGGCATCCAGGGTTTGGGCTGCGCCGAAGCCTCCTATCAGAACGCCCGCGCTTACGCCCAGGATCGTCTGCAAAGTCGTGCCCCGGGCGGAGCGGTTGCCTCAGAAAAAATCGCCGACCCGATCATCGTGCACCCCGACGTGCGCCGGATGTTGCTCGGAATGAAGGCCATGACCGAAGGCGGCCGGGCGTTCGCCAGTTACGTCGGTCAACAACTGGACCTTGCCAAGTTCAGCGAAGATGCCGAAGAGCAACAACGCGCCGCAGCCTTGGTCGCATTGCTGACCCCCGTGGCCAAGGCGTTTTTTACCGACAACGGTTTCGACAGCTGCGTCACTGGCCAACAGGTATTTGGTGGTCACGGCTACATCCGTGAATGGGGCCAGGAACAGCTGGTTCGGGATGTGCGAATCGCTCAGATCTACGAAGGTACCAACGGTATTCAAGCCCTGGATTTACTCGGACGCAAAATAGTCGCCAACGGCGGGATCAGCCTGCGTCTGTTTACCGCCGAAATTACCCGGTTCGCTGAACAGGAAGACGCGCCGTACCGCACGGAACTAGCGGCTGCGGCAGCACGATTGGAAAAACTCAGCGACTGGTTACTGGAACAGGCCAGCCTTGACGCCAAACTGGTGGGCAGTGCCTGCGTGGAATATCTGCAACTGTTCGGCTACGTGGCCTACGCCTACATGTGGTCGCGCATGGCCCAGGCGGCGCAGAACCATCCGGACAACCCTATGGTGTCGTTCTACCAGGCTAAACAGGCGACCGCAGGGTTCTTCTTCACTCGCCTGCTGCCACGTATCGACAGTCTGGAAAGCTGCATTCGTGCCGGCAGCAGCGCATTGTTCGGATTGGAGGCCGATCTGTTCTGAGTGGATAACGCGACAGGGGTGGCCGTGATGGATCGATCACCTTTGCCGCACAGTGGTGAACGATCAACAACGTCGAAGCCCGCATTGCGCGGGCCTCGATATCGGTGCACTTGAAGATCAGAAACTGAAGAGCAGGCCTAGTTTGAAGGTCGTCGCGTCATCAATTCCCGCGGCGAACGAAGGGTGCTGCGTATAACCCACCGCAGACGAAAGGTACACGCCACGCGTGAGGTGCATGGCGTAAGACGCCGTGGCGCTCCATTGCTTTGATGCTCCTTCCAGGTGACGAGCCTTCAGAGAGTCCTGGGCATCTTTACTGAACACGTTGTTGCCCACCGCGAACGTCACCTTGTCCAGCGGACGAGATTTGAACGGGCCGTAGTAGTACGTCCGCAACTCGTAGTTCTGCGTGTACAGGTTGACTTCCGGCGGTGCGTACATGGCTGAGGCACCCACATACAAACCGTGCATCGGCATGCTCTTGTCCGGTTGGGTCAACTGGTAGTCGGCCAGTGCCCAATAGGCCTTGTTGGAATCCTCTCCCCCTTTGAACGCCTTGTACTGCGTAGGGTTCTGGATCGCACCGGCACGAACCCAGATTCGCTTGTCGCTGGCGCTCGGACTGCGGTCGATCCCCACCTCGCCGACATACATTACCTTCGCGTCGTCCATGGAGGTGTTCAAGCCAAAACCGTTGTTTTCAACTTCGTATGTGCGTCCCTGCGGGGAAACACTGCGCTGGGCCCCCGCCCGGACATACAGCCCGTCATCGCCATGCAGTGTGAAGTTCACCGTCGGCGGCGTGACCATCGGGTCGCTCATGCCGGCCTGAACCGGAATGATGGAGCCCACGGTGTTGGTCAACGTGGCATCGCCCCCTACGAACATACCGACGTAGGAATACAGATTGGGCTCGAACCCGGCCTTAAATTCTAACCGCTTGTCAAAGAAACTTTGGTAATAGCTGAAGCAACCAATCGACCTGTTGTTCGGCGGGTTGGACGCGACGGTAGAGTTGGTGGATTGCAGGCAAGCGACAATTTTAGAGTTGGGCAAACCCCATTCTTCCAATCCGTAAGTAAGGCCTAAAGAGTAAGTACCACCCTGGACATCCGTGCCTTGTCCGAGGTAACTGTCCTGAGGCGCATGCTTATTTTGATCAAAGTCGGTAATGGCGCTGATGGAAATACGCGGTTCTATCCCGATGTTATGTTTCGCCAAGTCACTGCGCCACCCGCCGGCATCACCAAAGAGCGTGTCTTGCATAGGTGGAAACTTGGTCGTCAGTCCAGTGGACTGCCAGGTCAGCGAGTTAATCTTCGCCCAGTCAGTACCGTTAGTGGAATCGGCTGCCGCAAAAGTTACAGTCGAGCAGGATGCAACGAACGCGCCGGCTACATACCAGCAAGTTGAATTACTCATACTACTTCCTATTATTTTTGTGTTGAAAGTGCTGTGCAAAAAGGTTTGGTTGTTAGCGTTTATTGATTCGGCAAACAACCGGACAGACAGGTGTAAGTATTCTCATGGGTAAAATCACAAGCGATTATTGTTAGTCACGGCTCTTGGTGGTGCGGTAGCCCAACTAGTCGAAAGCATCAGCAACAACACGCCGGCCAGCACCGGAGCAATGGCAAAGAACAGTGAAACCTGGCCGCGCGACCAACCCGCGGCAAACAACCATCCAGCGATCGCTGGACCCAGCACGCTGGCGGTGCGACCAACGCCAACGACGAAGCCAATCCCTGTAACACGGGTTTGCGCCGGGAAGGTCGTCGCCATCGTGGCGGAGAACACCGCAGTGGCACCCGACAGGCAGAAACCACAGGCCGAAGCAGCCAGGATCAACAGCGGCAATGCTGGGGGGGTGAAACCGAAAACGGCCAGAAAAACTCCGAACCCGATCATCGCCATCGCAGCAACCGGCGAAGGCCCGAAGCGGCTGGCCAGCGCGCCCATCAGCAATGCCGAGACCATACCGACCAGACTGGAGATCGCCGATACCAGGCTCCCGGTAGACGCAGGGAAACCCGCATCGGCAATTAACTGTGGCAACCAGTTCAACAGGAAATAGGCCGTGGTGGTCAACAACATGCAGATGATCGCGAAAATCACCGTGGTCTTGATCATCTCCGGCGCGAACAGAGCCCTAAAGGACACTCGCGCTGACGCGTCGACCGTCGGCAATTCGGTGAGCAGAGGGTGTTTCAGGTCGGACAGTACCTGATTGACCCTCACCAGCGTATTCGCCGGGCGCCGACCCAGCAGGTAAGCCGGCGATTCAGGGAGGATGAATGCAATCAGCGGCACCAGAAGGGCGCCGGCCACTGCACCGGATAAAAACACCGACTGCCAACCCAGGTGGTTCAGCAGGAAGGACGCTATCAAGCCACCGGCAATGGAGCCGGCCGTAAAGCCTGTTGCCGTAATGGCGACGGCAAACGATCGGTGGCGGCGATTGGAGAACTCCGCGGCGATTGACATGGTCAGCGGCACCATAACGCCGATGCCCATCCCGGTAATCACCCGGCAAACAGCCAGCGTTGGAACGTCATGACAAAAAGCCGAGAGCAATGAACCGAGGCTCATCAGTCCCAGGCCGGCAAAAACCGTAGGCCGACGACCGAACATATCGCCCAGTGGCGACAACACCAGGGAGCCGGCTGCCATACCGATCAGCCCGCTGGCGAGCAATATGCCTAAGGTTGATTTATCGATGTCCCACTCCACACTCAATACCGGCGCGACGAATGCAGTAGCAAGTACGTCATAACCATCGAGTGCAGCCAGAAGAATAGTGATGCACACCACGAGTATTTGGCGCCGACTCATGGGCAATTCGTCGAGTGAACGGATCAAGCCGGCATTGTCATTAATTACAGTGCTCATAAATGTTTCCCGAATGTACGCGCCCGGCTTGAACTATCGATTGATAGTTCAAGGGCAGGCTTTTTTTGTTTTTGTTGTACGTCTTAACAATTTCGCTACAAACTGATCAATTAATGCCGATGACCTCAATAGGGTGCGCCGAGGGCCGCAAAGGCTTTTTCAAACAAGGCACCACTTTCAGCTGGTGAAGCATTTGTTTGTTCGAGGAGTGATAGCTGGACGCTGGTCTCGACCACTGTTTTTACCCGCTCGTATCGCCGTTCCCGGAAGTTCTCGAGTGCTTCGGGCAATGTCGTCGCGTTCGCGATGCACTGACCAAGCACTACCGCATCTTCAATGGCCATTCCCGCACCCATTCCCAAGTGCGCAGTGGTCGCATGGGCAGCGTCGCCGATCAGGAGTGTGCGGCCGCGGTGCCACTGATCAGGTACCAGAATCCACTCGAAAGGACGACCGATCAGGGCAGCGTCAGGCTGCAGGCGACTGCGCAACTCCTTGATGGCTGGAGCCGAGAAAGAATCCAGCAAGCGCGTGAACAATTCGCGAACATCGTCATCGCTCAGCCATTGACGCTTGGGAATCGAGATAACGGCCGGGATATAGACAAGGTTCTGGCTAGGCAGGTAATAGAAACCCAGTTTTCCCACATCGCTGGCATACCAGCCCTCGCCTTCGATGGCCGGGCCAGGCGCCATCCAGCGAATACTGATCTGGCCTGAATAGTTGGGCTCGCCCATTTCAGGAAACACCAGTTTTCGCGTGGCTGAATTGATGCCGTCTGCACCTACGACCAAATCATAGGTTTGGGTTTCGCCGTTGGAGAAGGTCACCAGGGTATCGTCTTGACCATCGACGATGGAGGTGATTGTCAGCCCTTTGCGCAACGTACACAGCCCGTTCGCTTCTTTCTCGAGGATCTGCGCGAAGGCTGGCCGGAACACCGCAACCGCGTCTTTGTAGCCAGGCCATTGCGGACGGCGTGGCGAAGGCATGAGCAAACGACCATCGGCGGCATACAAGGACGCTGCCGTTGAGTCGATCTTGAACATCCTGCCGGTCTCGCAGCTCTGCTCATACACGCCCAACTCATAGAGCGCTTCGGCCGCACGGCCGGACAACGCCATGGAGGCACCATCGGTCTTGTCGAAAAGCTCCACGACGTCACAACGGACGTCTGCGCGCGACAAGGTCAATGCGGCGGACAGTCCCGCAATGCCGCCCCCTACTATCAGTGCTCGTGAAATACATGCCATTTTTAAAAATATCTCATATTTTTCATATTGTTAGTCGGCACAACCGTTTTCTGGGGTGAGATGGCCAGGCAACTGCTGCGCTGATTGTTGGCACCACGATCGCGACTTTAGGACCCGCTCGAATATGTTTAAAGATGGCAAAAAGCACAGGGTGTTACCTAAAAGGCATATACCACCGGCAGACGACTGGAGGAGTTTCCGGGTGCGCATAGATGGAGGGCGCCAGCGTAACTGCCGCCGCCGTCGGGCCTAGACCAAACCGCATGACAGGTGTCTGAAGGAACTTGAAGTGGTCTGCGCGTGATGTTTTTTTCAACGACATGGTCGAGCAAGAGACACTCGAATACAGCGAGAAATTCCAGCGTATGCTTAAAACTCTCGGCTGAATCGCGTAGGTGTATACCTTTCAGGCAACACCTTCGTGAGAATGCAGTCCAGCTACATCATTCCGGATGAATGCGCGGACATTAAATGCGCGGCGTTGGACGGCGGCAAACAACTGCAGAAAAGTTGTGGGAAGAAAATGTTTACTACGGCAGTACCGGAATCAGCTGTCCTGCCGGCAGGGCGTCGCGGACCACCAGTAAGGGCAAACAGACAACGGCCTGAATTCACCGCCTAACTAACTGGAAGCGCTGGGCACTCACGTGGAAATACTCTTCAGTGGACAGAAGGCTGTCCGACGAGCCAGCAACTGGTCCAGCCCACCACTCCATCACCAAATTTCCTGCAGGATGCATTGGCCCTCACCCTAGGAGGAAGTGACGATTCTACTCAGAGCTATTCATTTTGTAGGGGTAAAAGCGATCAGAAATAAAAAGGGGTCGCGAGACAAAATCTCGCAACCCCTTGAATTATATGGTCGGGACGGAGTGATTCGAACACTCGACCCC